>JALYGZ010000351.1 GCA_030776845.1 Actinomycetota bacterium | reverse complement strand
CACCCCCCGGCGCAGGTCGGCGTAGGCGATGCCGGGCCGGTCGGGGCCCGCGGCGAAGTCCTCGGGGTGGTCGGCCAGACCCAGCAGCGTCAGCCGCGCACCGCCGGCCTCCAGGTGCGCCGGCCGGCGGGCGGTGCGCTCGTCCGGACCGGCGCCGGCCGTGGCGATGCCCGCCGCGCGCAGATGCCCGAGGGTGTCCGCGAGCGCGTCGGAGCCGTAGTCCAGCGCGTGGTTGTTGGCCAGGGTGACCGCGTCGACGCCCAGCCGTCGCAGCTCCGCGACGGCCGACGGAGGGGCGCGGAAGAAGAACGGCTTGCCCGGGGCCGACCAGCGCTCGCCGCGCTCGGACACACAGCACTCCAGGTTCAGCACGCACAGGTCGGCGTCGCGCGCTGCGTCGACGACCCCGTCGGCGAACAGCCGACACCCGGGCTCACGGCGCAGCCGGTCGGCCACGCCCCGGCCGAGCATCGTGTCCCCGGCCAGGGCGACGGTCAGTGTCACGGCCGCCCCTTTCGCCCGATACGGCCGCTGGCTACCCGGCGGCGGCGCGGGGCACGCTTCGGGGGCCGCGACGGAAGGGGACGACATGGACGCGACGCTGCGCTACGCCAAGGTGGTGGACAGCCAGCGCTACCGGCTGGCCGCGGGGCGCATCCGCGACCTGGAGTCGGGTGTGGAGCTGACCGGGCAGCCGCCGGCGCCGGCGGCCGAGTTCGTGGTCGTGCGCGCCTGGGACCGCACCGACGGCGCCTTCACCGAGACGTGGCGCATCGTGGACCCCAACGGCCGGACCGTGCGCGACCCCGTCGACCGCGAGTACGTCGACACCGACGAGGCCGCCGACTTCGTCGGCGACCAGGCGTTCGACTACGCCGACGGCGGCTACGAGGTGGTATTCGACGTCGACGGTCTGGAGGCCGCCCGGGCCGACTTCCCGGTGCGCGCCCCCGAGGGCTGACACCCCCGGCTGGTCCCTTCGGCCCCGGCCCCGGCGAGATCATCCGACGCTGACCGCACCGCACCGCTCAAGCGCGTCGCCGCGCGCGCCGATCGCTGTCGTGCATGGCGACGGCGAGCACCTCCTGCACAGCCGGTCGCCGGTGGCGCGGGCTGCTCGCGGTGGCGCTGCTGGTGGTCCAGACCGGCGGCGTCGCGCAGCCCGGAGCGGCGGCGACGCGGCCGCGGCGCACGCCGAGCATCGCCACCTATGCCAAGGTGCGGGTGCGGTCCCCAGCGGGAGTGCCGCGTCTGGTGGGCTTCCACGAGGCGTCGTCGCGGGGCGCGCGCCGGATGCGCCCCAGCGGCAGGCTCATCGCCAACCACAACGGCAAGTACCGGCCACCGCGCCGATCCGTCGGCGCCTCCTACCGGGTCATGCCGTCACGCCGCAGGGGAACCCCGGCGACGTCGGCGGTGGACGTGGCGATGCGCTCGACGGCCCCCGTGCGCAGCGCCGTCACCGGGCGGGTCTCGTATGTGGGCGGCTATCGGCTCTACGGGCGGCACCGCGACATGATCGTGGTGATCGTCCCCCGCCGCCGCCCCAGCCTGCGGGTGGTGATGCTGCACATCCGCGACGTCCGCGTCCGCCCGGGCCAGCGCGTCGCCGCCGGCCGGACCCGCGTGGCCACCCGCGCCCGCCGCCTGCCGTTCACCTCCCAGATCGACACCTGGACCGGCCGCGCCCCCCACGTGCACATCGAGGTCCGCAGGTCGTAAGGACCGTGTCAGGCGGCCGTCGGGCCCCCGGCACGGGGGCCAGCCGGCACGGGCGGGGGCGGGCGCGCCGTCAGCGCGCCGAGCACCCCGGCGATGCGGGACAGCGGCAGGACACGGTCGACACATCCGGTGGCGACGGCGGCCGTGGGCATCCCGGGACTCGCGGACGTCCCCGGATCCTGGGCGAGCACGGTCCCGCCGGGCACCCTTGACGGCGCACACCGCCGCCGCGCCGGCGCTGAGCCGGCCGGTGAGCACCACGGCGATGGACCGGGGCCCGGCGCGGACCGCGAGCGATCCGAACAGCCGGTCCGCCGTGCAGCGACCCCCCGGCTCGAGCCGCTCGCACACCAGGGTGTCCCCGGCCCCGAGCAGCAGCTGCCGGTCGGCGTGGGCCACCCAGACCGTCTCCGGGCCCAGGCGGGTGTTCTCCCGTGCCGTGCGGACGGCCAACGGCGTGGCCTCGGCCAGCACCCGGGTCAACAGCTGCGGGTACCGCGGGTCGCGGTGCTGCACCACCAGGACCGGGGCCGGGAAGTCGGCCGGGAGCGCGCGCAGCAGAACCTGACTAGGCGTGGACTCCACCCATGGAGGCGGCGACCGCCACGACGCCCGGCGGTGCCGGTCCCGTCGAGGTCACCGCTCCCCCTCCGCTCTGCGAGGCACAGGCTTGCGCGACAGCGTACACAGCGCGTGGCGGGTGGCCGCCCGGCCCGGCGACCGATCGGCGGGGGGTAGCCTCGCCGCAGCGGAGGAGCATGAGCAGCTACGAGGACTACACGCGGGTCGCGCGTCACTACGACCGCACGCGGCGGGCGGTCGGTGCCGAGATCGCCGTCGGCTGTCTCGCGCAGGCGCCGTCGCCGTTGCACGAGACGGTCGTCCTGGACGCCGGTTGCGGCACCGGCAACTACTCGCGCGCCGTGCTCGGCCACGTCGGGCGCGTCGAGGCGGTCGACGGCAACCCGGACATGCTGCGCGTCGCACGGGTCAAGATGGCGGGCGAGCACGACACCGGGCTGGTCGGCTTCCACGAGGGCGACATCACGGCTCTGCCGTTCGAGGATGAGGTCTTCGACGGCGCCATGGTCAACCAGGTCCTGCATCACCTGAGCGACGACCCCGGTGGCGGCTTCCCGGCCCATCGGGCCGTGCTGGCCGAGATGGCGCGGATCCTCAAGCCCGGCGGTGTGCTCGTCGTCAACACCAGCTCGCAGCGGCAACTGCGGCACGGGTACTGGTACCACGACCTGATCCCCGGGGCGGCGGCCGCGGCCCGGTCGCGGTTCGCGCCGCTGGACACGCTGGTGCACCTGCTGGTCGACGTCGGGCTGGACTATTCCGGCCGTTTCGCACCGCTGGACGCGTTGATCCAGGGCGAGGCGTACTTCGACGCCAGGGGGCCGTTGCGCCAGGCGTGGCGCGACGGCGACTCGACGTGGTCGCTGCTGTCCCCGCCGGCGCTGGAGCGGGCCCTTGCGCGGGTGCGCGAGCTGGACGAGCGGGGACGACTGGAGGGGTACCTGCGCCACCACGACGCCTCGCGCCCGGACTTCGGCCAGGTCACCTTCCTGCTGGCGTTTCGTCCCCCGCGGCCGGGGTAGGAAGGTATGTCACCCCGGGCCAGCCGTCTGCGAGGTGACCGCTCGACCACCAGCCCCCCGGTCCCCCGGCCGCTGCCCGTGCCGTCGCGCCGCGCGAGTGCGCGACACCGCGTCGCCCGGCGTCAGGAGGAGCGCGTGGAGGGCGTGGAGCGTGCGCTGAGCCGCATCCCCCAGCTGCGAGCCCTTCCCCGGCACGCCCTCGTGCTCCAGCCGCTGTCGGGGATGACCAATCGCACCTATCGGGTGTCGGTGGACGGCAGGGGCTACGTCCTGCGGCTGGCCGGGCGCGGGACGGGCGACTACATCGACCGCCGGGCCGAGGCCCACAACGCGCGGGTCGCCGCGGCCGCCGGTGTCAACGCCGAGGTGCTGTTCTTCGATCCCGAGGACGGGACCATGCTGACCCGCTACATCGAGGGCGTGCGCCTGGACCCGGCCGCTCTGCGCCGGGACCCGGGGAGTCCCGCACGGGTGGGCCGCCTCCTGCGCCGCGTGCACGGTATCCCGGCGGGCTTCCGCTCACACTTCGACGTCTTCGCGCGGATGCGCCGCTACGCCGGGGTCCTGCGGGGACTGGGCGGCGCGCCCCCGGCCGGCTTCGACGAGGTGGGCGCCGAGCTGGCCGCGGCGAGGGCGGCGCTGCTCGCCGTCCCCGTCCCGCCGGCGCCGTGCCACAACGACCCGTGGCCGCGCAACCTCCTGGACACGGCCACCGGGCTGTGCCTCGTGGACTGGGAGTACTCGGGCTCCAACGACCCGGCGTGGGACCTGGCCGACGTGTCGGCCGAGGCCGAGCTCGACGGCGACCAGGAAGCTGTGCTGCTGGAGGCCTACTGCGGCGGGCCGGCCCCGCGGGCACTGCGGGGGCGGGTCGGCCTGTACCGGGCGGTCGGCCACGCCCTGTGGGCGGTGTGGGGGGCACTCCAGGACGCCGGCGGCAACCCCGCCGGTGACTTCAGCTCCTACGCGCGAGAGCGTATGGCGCGCGCGCAGGCGGCGCTGGCCGACCCCGGCTTCGGCCGCGCCCTCGCGGCGACCCGGTCC
>JALYGZ010000350.1 GCA_030776845.1 Actinomycetota bacterium | reverse complement strand
GGTCCGCGCGCGCCCGGGAGCGCAGGTCGACCAGCCCGCCCTGCGGGCCAGGGTCCGCGAGGCCCTGCTGCGCGGGCGCCCCGACGAGCTGCGCGCCCCCACGACGAAGATTCCCCCCGCCACCAGGCGGGCCGACGTCGACGCCCTCGTCAAGCGGGCGCGCCGGGCCGTCTCCGCGCCGGTGGTCCTGCGGCGTCGCGACACCGAGGTCACGCTCACGCCACGCCAGCTCGGCCGCGTGCTCCGCGTGGAACGGGTCGAGGGCGACGGTGGCGGCGTCCGCCTCAGGCTGCGCGCGGACCCCCGGAGGCTGGAGAAGGCGATCGGCGCCAGGGCGATCGCGGCCGTCCAGCGCCGGCCGGCGCCGGCGACCTTCGCTGTGCGGGGCCGCCGGGTCCGCGTGGTCCCCGGGTCCAACGGCTTCCGGTTCGTTCCCCGGCGGGCCGCCGACCAGGTCCTTTCGCTGGCCGCGACCCCGGGGTCCCGCCGGGCGAGCCTGCGGGGCAAGGTGATGCGGCCCGAGCGCACCACCGCCGACCTGCGCGACCTGGGCATCCGCCGCAGGGTCTCGACGTTCACGACCCACCACGACTGCTGTGAGAGCCGCGTCGAGAACATCCACCGCATGGCCGACATCGTCGACGGCGCCATCGTCGAGCCCGGCGAGGAGCTTGAGCTCAACGCCTACGTGGGGCCGCGCACGACCGAGAACGGCTTCGTCTCGGCCCCGGCGATCCTGGAGGGCAAATTCATCCAGGACGTCGGGGGCGGCGTCAGCCAGTTCGCCACGACCTTCTTCAACGCCGCCTTCTTCGGCGGCTACGAGATCGTGGAGCACAAGCCCCACTCGTACTACATCAGCCGGTACCCGATGGGCCGCGAGGCGACGATCGACTACCCCTACGTGGACCTGCGGATCCGCAACGACTCGCCTCATGGCCTGCTCGTGAAGACCTCCTACACCGACACGTCGATCACGGTCAGCTTCTACGGGCGCAAGTGGGTGGACGTGTCGACCACGACCAGCGAGCCATCCAACATCGTCCCCGGCGACATCACCGACGGGTTCGACGTGACCGTGACGCGCGCGCTGCGCTACCGCCGCGGCGGCGCCGAGCGGGAGTCGTACTTCACGCGCTACCTGCCCGAGAACAACGAGGCGACGAGCTGACAGGGCATAATCCCCGCCCCATGCCCGCACGACGTCAGAGGGCGTGATGCTGGTCGCCGGTGGGGTGCTGGCCGTCATGGGCCTCATCCTGGCCAACGGCTACTTCGTCGCCGCCGAGTTCGGCTTCGTCGCGGCGCGCCGCAGCCACCTGGAGGAGCGGGCGGCCCGGGACGGCTCCCGGCAGGCGCACCGGGCCCTGGACGTCCAGCGCCGGCTGTCGTTCATGCTGTCCGGCGCGCAGCTGGGCATCACCGTCACCTCCCTGATCGTCGGCTTCCTGGCCGAGTCGACGCTGGGGGCCGCGCTCCGCCCGGCCGTCGAGCTCGTGGGCGTCCCCGACGCGGCGGTCGGCGGCCTGGCCTTCGGTCTGGCCTTCGCCCTGGCGACCGGGGCGCAGATGGTCCTGGGGGAGCTGGGGCCGAAGAACCTCGCGATCGCCGTCCCCGAGCGCGTGGCGCTGTCCCTGGCGACGACCATGCGCGCGTTCCTCGCGCTCACCGGCCCGCTCATCCGCTTGTTCGACAGCTCCGCGAACCGGCTGCTGCGGGCCGTCGGGATCGAGCCGGTCGAGGAGCTGCCGGCGGGCGCGTCCCCCGAGGAGCTCGGCATCATCATCGAGGAGTCGGGGCGACACGGGGCGCTGTCGGCCGCGCAGGCCACCCTGCTGGGCCGCATGCTGCACTTCGACGTGCTGCGGACCGTGGACGCGATGATCCCGCGGCCAGAGGTCGTGTCCGTCCACGCCGACGCCACCTGCGAGGACCTGCGCAGGCTGGCCCTCGACAGCGGCCTGTCGCGGTTCCCCGTCGTCGGAGAGGGGCTCGATGACGTCCTCGGGCTCGCCCAGGCCAAGGACGTGTTCAGAGTCGACGTCGACGAGCGCGCCGGGACCCCGGTGTGCGCGATCATGGGGCCGGCGCTGGCCGTGCCCGAGACGGCGGCGCTGCGGCCGCTGCTGGGCCAGATGCGCCGAGCCCAGACGCAGCTGGCCGTCGTGGTCGACGAGCACGGCGGCACCGCCGGGATCGTCAGCCTCGAGGACCTCGTGGAGGAGTTCGTCGGGGAGATCCGCGACGAGCACGACCCCGACGAGCCGGCCGTGCAGGCCCTGCCCGACGGCTCGTTCCGCGTGCCGGGCGGGTGGCGCATCGACGAGGTCGAGCGGGACACCGGCCACCGGCTGCCCGAGGGCGACTACGAGACGGTCGGTGGCCTGGTCATGGCCGGCCTGGGCCGCATGCCCCGGGCCGACGACGAGCTGCGCGTCGACGGCGCCCATCTGCGCGTGGAGGTCATGCAGGGGCTGGCGGTCGGCCGCGTGCGCCTGCGCTTCGACGGCGGAGGCGAGGCCCCGTGAACCTTCCGGCCCTGGCCCTGTCGGTCGTGTTGCTCGCCCTCAACGGCTTCTTCGTGGCCGCCGAGTTCGCCCTCGTCGCGGCGCGCCGCTCACGCATGGAGCAGCTCGCGGCCGCGGGCGACGGGCGCGCCCGGGCCGCCGTGGCGGGCATGCGCGAGCTGTCGCTGATGCTCGCCGGCTCCCAGCTGGGCATCACCGCCGCCTCACTGGCGCTGGGGCGGGTCACCGAGCCGGCCGTGGCCGCCGGCCTCGAGTCGCTGTTGCACCGCACGCCGCTGCCCGCCGACGCCCTCCACCCGGTCGCCTTCACGCTGGCGCTGTCCATCGTGGTCTTCCTGCACATGGTGGTCGGCGAGATGGCCCCCAAGTCGTGGGTCATCACCCACCCGGAGGACTCGGCGCTGCTGATCGCCCGCCCGTTCCGGGTGTTCGCGACGGTGTCGGGCCCGGTGATCAGGTTCCTGAACTGGCTCGCGAATGGCGTGGTCCGCCTGCTCGGCGTCGAGCCCGTCGACGAGACCTCCAGCGTGCACGCGCCGGCGGACCTGCTGATGCTGCTGCGCGAGTCAGCCGACGAGGGCCAGCTGGCGGTCGAGCACCAGGAGATGCTGTCGCGGGCCATCGACCTGTCCCGCCTGGACGCGCAGGCGGCAATGGTCCCGCGCTCCGACGTCGTGGCCCTGCCGGCCGCGGCGACGGTCGACGAGGCCGAGCACGTCGCCCGCCGGTCGGGCCGCTCGCGCCTGCCCGTGTACGACGAGGACCTGGACGCCATCCGCGGGATCCTGCACGTCAAGGCGCTCCTGCGCCTGGACGGGCGGGCGCGGTCGACGGCCACGGCCGGGGAGCTGGCGATCCCGGCGCTCGTCACACCCGAGACCCGCCCGCTGGAGGCGCTGATGGTCGACATGCGGCAGCAGCGCCAGCACCTGGCGGTCGTCGTCGACGAGCACGGCACGGTCACCGGCCTCGTGGCCCTGGAGGACGTGCTGGAGGAGCTCATCGGCGAGTTCGACGACGAGAGCGACCGCCGGGGGCGCGCCCCGCGACGTCGCGGCGACGGCGCCCTCGTCTTCACCGGCGCGCTGCGGCCTGACGAGCTGGAGGACCACAGCGGTGTGGCCCTGCCCGAGGGGGACTGGGAGACCGTCGCTGGCTACGTGATCGCCCAGCTCGGCCGGCTGCCGACCGTCGGCGACGTCGTCGAGCGTGACGGGAACCGGTTCGAGGTCACGCGCATGGACGGGCACAGGGTGGTCGAGCTCGCCCTGGTCACCGACCCCCCTCCTCCCCCGGTCGACTGAAGCCTGACGTCGGGATCTCGACGCCGGTCTTCAG
>JALYGZ010000349.1 GCA_030776845.1 Actinomycetota bacterium | reverse complement strand
GCGAGTCCTTCAGGATGCGCGAGGCCAGGACCCGCACCACGACCAGGAGGAGCAAGGCGAGCTGACCGCCAGCCAGGTGGGGACTTTCGTTGGCCACCAGTGGGGACTTCGAGATGGCCGTTGACAGACGGCTCCATGGGCGGTGACCGGCATGCGGGCCGTGATGTCGAGCGCCTGCTCCTCGTCGCAGTCGACCAGGTAGAAGCCGCTCAGTTCGAGATCGGCTCTCGGCAGGCGGTGAAATGTGACGGTGACCCCTCCCGCACCCGGACCATCGTGGCGGTCCGGGCCGGCAGGGAGGCTTCTCCGCCGTGCAGGACCCCGGCCACCTCAAGCTCGTCGGTGACCGCCGCGTAGGCGGCCAGTTCGTCCCTGGCCTCCTCGGGTGTGGTCCGCTCTGCGGCCCGCGGGTCCAGATGCAGTAGCAGGGCGTAGCGCACGTCGTCCTCCAGGGCAGATCCGACCCACCCGGACCGGTCGGGTCCGGTCAGCACCGGGGGCTGTCAGCTGCCGACCGGCCAGTGCTCGACCGGTATGTCGTCGAAGGGGAAGTCGGTGGGGTTGCCGGTCGCCAGGCGGGCGTCGATGCCGGCGGTGGCCGCCGCGATGAGGCAGTCCGCCTGCTGCAGGGTGACACCGCGTCGAGCGAACTCGCGTCGCCAGCGCCCGGCGCGCGATCCCGCGGCCTTGCCCAGCGGCGCGCAGCGCAGGCCCCGTGCGAGCCGGCGCGCGGAGGGCTCCTCCCCCGGCAGGAGCCCGCGCCAGATCTCCTCGACGGGTATGGCACATGTCCACGGTTCATCGCCCTGACGGCGCATGGCGCGGATCCGGTCGGCGGCCGGATAGCCGCGCAGCGCGTCGATCAGCACGGTCGTGTCGAGCATGATCCTGGCCACGCTCACCCCGCCCGGCGCCGGTCGGCGCGTTGGCGACGAACCCAGGCCACGGGGTCGTCGTCCCATTCGTGGCCACTGTCGCCGATCGTGCCCAGCGCGCCTTCGATGGCGTCCCAGCGTCGTTCATCTTCGAGGCCGCGCCGTATCAACTCGGCGATGAAGGTGCTGCGCCGGCGCCTTCCGGCCCGCTGGTCGAGCTCCGCGACGAGGGCGTCATCCAGCACAATGTGCACTCGCATGGGCCGACGATAGCACACTACCGGACGCAGGTTACGGGGAGATCAGCCCTCGCAGGAGCTCCGTGAGCCGCCGTGCGTCCGCGGCGGAGATCCGCGCCAGGAACTCGGCCTCCGCCCGCTCGGAGGCCCCGGTCGCGTGCGCGAGCGCGCGCCGACCCGCCTGGTCGCCCGAAGCGAGTAGGCCCGCCGGTCGTGCGGGTTGCGCTCTCGTTCGAGGAAGTGAAGGTCGAGGCCCTACGGGCGACTGGAGCCCGCTTCCGCAACGAGATCGTCAGCGGCGCCGGGGGAGAGCAGATACTGCTAGAGGATCCGAGCGGCAACCCGATCGAGCTCTTCCACCCCCGATAGCTCGCTCGGCAGGCTGTTCTCGCAACTGGGACACGGCGCAACTGGTCGACCGCCGGCGCCGCCGCGTCGGGTACTCGCCACGGAGACCGTCGGCATGAGGGCGTGGTGGAGCGCGGAGGTCGGCGCTCCTACGATGAACTGGTGCGTCGCCCCGGATCGCCTGCCGAGCGCCGAGCCGCGCTGCGGCAACAGGCCCACCTGGGTGACGGGGACTGGCGATGGCCATCTTCCTGCCCTCTTGTTCGGCCGCCCGCTCCTCTTTGAGGAAGGCCCGGTGTGGACAAGACCGAGGGAGTGACTGCCGCCGTCGCTTCCAGGCCGAACCCGAGCGGTTCCTGTCGTAAGGGAGACAGATGCAGATCCAAGACACCTTCACCGTGAACCTGCCGGTCGAAGAGGCCTGGGAGGTCCTCCTCGACGTGGAGCGCATCGCGCCGTGCATGCCCGGCGCCGAGCTGCAGGAGACCGACGGCGAGGAGTACCGCGGTGTCGTGAAGGTGAAGCTGGGGGCCATCACCGCCCAGTTCAAGGGGGCCGCGCGCTTCACCGAGGTGGACGAGTCCGAGCACAGGGCGGTGCTGCGCGCGGAGGGTCGGGAGGTCCGAGGCCAGGGCAACGCCTCGGCCACGGTGACGGCCACGCTGTCAGAGGCCGACGGTGACGGGACCGAGGTCGCCATCGACACGGACCTGTCGATCACCGGGCGCGTGGCGCAGTTCGGCCGCGGGGTGGTGGCCGACGTCTCCACCAAGCTGCTCGGCCAGTTCGCCACCTGCCTGGAAGAGAACCTGACCGGGTCCGCCTCGGCGGCGGAACCTGAACCAGAACCCGAACCAGAACCGCAACCGGAGCCGAGCGCCGCCGCCGAGCCTTCGCCGCCGGAGGCGGCCGACCGGGTGCAGCCCGACGAGGCACGGACCGACCGGGCCGCGGTCGGGCAGGGGACGGTGATGCAGGGGGGTCCGGCCGAGCCGGTGGACCTGTGGGCGCTGGCGGGCCCGCGCGTCACGCGGGCGGCGCTGCCCGGGGCCCTCGTCGCGGTCCTGGTCCTGCTGGCGATCAGCCAGCAGCGCGTCAGGCGCTGGGTGCTGTCCGCGGTCGGCGCGGGCCTGGTCGCGGCCCTCGCCGCTCCCCGAGAGCGCTGACACCCCCGGCGCCGGGGGCCGGCGTCGCTGTCAGACCTGGCGGGCGTCGAGCAGGGCCGCGCACCAGCTGGACGGGACACGGGCAGATCGTCGCCGGCCCCGGGTTGGGCCACGGCGCGGACGTGCCTGAACTCCGCGGCCAGCTCCGCGC
>JALYGZ010000348.1 GCA_030776845.1 Actinomycetota bacterium | reverse complement strand
CGGGTACACCGCGCCGGCGCAGTCCAGCAGTCGCCGCATGCCGCGCAGCGCGGCGGGCCAGTCCCCGCCGGCCTCCTCGACGAGCGCCACCAGTGCGAGGTTGCCCAGCGCGTGGCCGTGCAGATCGCCCCGGTCGAAGCGGTGCGACAGCAGGCGGGCCAGGTCCCGGTTGCGGGCCAGGGCCAGCAACGCCATGCGCAGGTCGCCCACGCCGATGCCGCCGAACTCCCGACGCAGGCGGCCGCTGGAGCCGCCGTCGTCGGCGGCGGTGACCACGGCGGTCGGCTCGACGTCCAGGGACCTCAGCGCGCGCAGCACCTGGGCCAGCCCGTGGCCCCCGCCGAGCGCCACCACCCGGGCGCCGGGCACCCGCCTCACTCCCGGGCCTGGTCCCGGTGGTCGACGCGCACCTCCACGCCAAGGCCCCGGATGTGGTCGGCCAGCGCCTCCCCGATGACGACCGAGCGGTGCCGCCCGCCGGTGCAGCCGACCGCGATGGTCAGATAGCGCTTGCCCTCCTTGACGAAGGCGGGAACGGTCAGATCGAGCAGGGCGCCGACGCGTCGCAGATATTCGACCGTCTCCGGTCGCCGCAGGACGTAGTCGCGGACCGGCCCGTCGAGGCCGGTCAGGGGGCGCAGGTCCTCGACCCAGTGCGGGTTGGGCAGGAAGCGCACGTCCAGGACCATGTCGGCATCGCGCGGCGTGCCGTTCTTGAAGCCGAAGCTGACCACATTGACCGACATGCCCTCGGTGGAGCTGGAGGCGAACGCGTCGACGATGCGGTCGCGCAGCTCGTGCACGTTGAGGTCGGTCGTGTCGACGACGAGGTCGGCCGCGGCCCGCAGGTCGGTCAGCAGCCGGCGCTCGTTGGCGATGCCGTCGACGACCCGGCCGCGCCCCGCCAGAGGATGGGTGCGCCGGGCCGCCTCGTAGCGCCTGACGAGCTCGTCGTCACCGGCCTCGAGGAACAGCACCCGCGGCGAGACCTTTCGCTCGGTCAGCGTCTCGAGGCTGGCCCGCAGGTCGCCGAAGAACTCCCGGCCGCGCACGTCCACGACCAGCGCGACACGCTCCACCGAGGACCCCGGCGCGGTGGCCAGCTCGATGACGCCGCCCATCAGGGCGGGCGGGAGGTTGTCGATGACGAAGAAGCCGACGTCCTCGAGCACCTTGGCCGCGGTCGTGCGCCCCGCCCCGGACAGGCCGGTGATGATGACGACCTCCGGGCCCATCAGCGCGCCGCCGCGGGCAGATGCAGCCGGTCATACAGCCTGGCGGCCAGCTCCTCGGAGATGCCCTCGACGCACGCGAGCTCGTCGGGGCTGGCCTCGCTCACCCGCTTGACCGAGCCGAAGTGGGCCAGCAGCGCCGCCCGCCTCGCGGGGCCGATGCCGGGCACGTCGTCGAAGGCCGACTCGGTCATGCGCCGGCCGCGCAGGGACCGGTGGTAGGTCACGGCGAAGCGGTGCGCCTCGTCGCGGATGCGCTGGATGAGGTAGAGGGCCTCACTCGCCCGCGGCAGCACCACCGGCTCCTCGCGGTCGGGCAGGAACACCTCCTCCAGGCGCTTGGCCAGCGCGCACACGTCGACTCCCTGCACCCCGAGTGCGTCCAGCGCCCGGCGCGCCGCGTTCAGCTGCCCCCTGCCCCCGTCGATGACGACCAGGCTCGGCGGGTACGCAAAGGCGCGAGCCGCCCCGCGGTCGTCGACCATCGGGCGCGCCGCATCGTCCAGCAGCCGGCGGAACCGTCGCGTGATGACCTCCTGCATCATCGCGAAGTCGTCCTGGCCCTCCACGCCGCGGATCTTGAACCTGCGGTACTCGGACTTGCGCGGCAGGCCGTCCTCCATGACGACCATCGAGGCGACCGAGTCGGTGCCCTGCAGCGTGGAGATGTCGTAGCACTCGATCCGCAGCGGCGCCTCCGGCAGTCCCAGCGCCTCCTGCAGCTCGTGCAGCGCCTGGCTGCGGGCGTTGAAGTCCTTGGCCCGCTTCAGCCGGTGCTGGTGGAAGGCCTCCACGGCGTTCTCCCGCACGGTGTCGAGGAACGCCCGCTTGTCGCCGCGCCGGGGAACGCGCACGGCGACCCGGCCGCTTCTGGCGTCCCCCCGGGCGTCGCGGCGCAGCCCTGTCAGCAGCTGCTCCAGCGCGTCGCGGTCCTCCGGCTCGACCGGCACGAGGACCTCGCGGGGGATGTCCTCGTCGCGCTCCATGGCCAGTTGCAGCAGGAAGCGGCCCACCAGGGCCGGGGCGTCCAGGTCCTCCACCCGGTCGACCGTCCACCCCTTGCGTCCCACGACCCTGCCGTTGCGCACGAAGAACGCCTGGAACGCCGCCTCCAGCTCGTCGGCGTGGAAGTGGACGGCGTCGAAGTCCTCGCGGCGCCCGGTCACCATCGCCTGGCGCTCCAGGATCCTGCGGGCGGCGACGAGCTGGTCGCGCAGGCGCGCGGCGGCCTCGAAGTTCAGCTTGGCGGCCTCGGAGGCCATGCGCTCGGACAGTTCAGCCAGCACCTCGTCGGTGCGCCCGGACAGGAAGTCGATGAGGGCCCGGACGAGCTCGCGGTGCTCGGTGTGGCTGACGTGGCCCACGCACGGGGCGGAGCACCGCCCGATGTGGTACAGCAGGCAGGGCCGGTCGTTGCGCCGGCAGCGGTCGAACACCCCCTGCGAGCAGGTCCGGACCGGGAAGACCCGCAGCAGCAGGTCGAGCGTCTCGCGGATCGCGTAGGCGTGCGCGTACGGGCCGAAGTAGCGGGTGCCGTCCTTGCGGGGGTTGCGGCGCACCATCGCCCGCGGCACGTCGTCCTGGACGGTCACCGCGAGGTAGGGGTAGCTCTTGTCGTCGGTGTAGCGGACGTTGTAGCGGGGCCGGTGGCGCTTGATGAGGTTGTACTCGAGGTGAAGGGCCTCCACCTCGTTGTCGCAGACGATCCACTCCACGCGCGCTGCGGCCTCCAGCATCGCCCGCGTGCGCTGGGCGATGCCCGACCAGCCCCCGAAGTAGCTCGCCAGGCGTGACCGCAGGCTCTTGGCCTTGCCCACGTAGATGACGCGGTCGTGACGGTCGCGCCACAGGTAGCAGCCGGGCTCCGCCGGGATCGCTCCCGGTTCGGGACGAAATGTCGCGGTAGGGTTACGGGGCACCCCGCCAGTGTCGCAGGCGAGGGGGCCCGACACCGCCCGGGCAGCCGGGCGGCGCCACGGAGAGGAGAGCCACCATGGGCATCGGCGCGAGCATCTTCCTCATCGCGCTCGGCGCGATCTTCGCGTTCGCCGTGGAGTACGAGCTGGCCGGGATCGACATCCAGGTCGTCGGTCTCGTGCTCATGCTGGCCGGCCTGATCGGCCTGGTGATGACCTTCACGATGTTCCGCCGCCGCGACGTCGTCGTGCGCGAGACCCCGCCCGCCGAGCGTGAGGTGATCCGCGAGCGCGACCGGCGGGACCCCGGCGCCCCGTAGCCCGGTCGGCGTAACGGCCGCCGGGGTGGTTTCGCCCGGGGGTGCGTGCGGTACGGCGTCGGGTCGAGCGGGCGGACGACGCGGGAGGACCGATGAAGCCCGTCGTGCTGTGGGCGGTGCCGCGGTCGGTGTCGACGGCGTTCGAGCGGGTCTTCGTGGAGCGGGACGACTTCGAGGTCCTCCACGAGCCCTTCGCGGCCTCCTACTACTACAGCGACGAGCGCTGCAGCGACCGGTTCGCCGGGGCCGAGGCGGACCCGGCATCGCGCTACGACGCCGTCCTGGCCGAGGTGGCCCGCCCGCGTGAGCGCCGCGTCTTCGTCAAGGACATGGCCACCCACGTGCGGCCGCTGATCGGCGCGGGCCTCGCCGCCCGCTTCGTCAACAGCTTCATCGTCCGCAGTCCCGACGAGGCGCTGCCGTCGCTGCACGAGAAGTGGCCGGACTTCACCGAGGAGGAGGCCGGCTACGAGCAGCTCGCGCGCATGTACGACGCGTGCGTCCAGCGCGGCGAGGACCCTCCGGTCGTCGATGCGGCGGACCTCGTGGCGGACCCGCGGGCGACCCTCGCCGCCTACTGCGAGCGGCTCGGCATCCCCTTCGACGCCTCCGCGCTCAGCTGGCGACCGGGCAACGTCGGGGAGTGGAGCGCCTGGGACGGCTGGCACGAGCGGGCACAGGGGACGAGCGGCTTCTCGCGCCCGCGCCGGCGGACCCTGCCCCCGGAGCTGGAGCCGGTGCGCGACCGTATGCTGCCGTTCTACGAGCGCCTGCGGGCCCGCCGGCTCTCCCCCGTCGACTGAAGACCGACGTCGTCATATCGACGACAGTCTTCAGTCGAGCGTCCTCGCCGGCAGTCAGCCCAGCAGGGGCTGCAGGAACTTGCCGGTGTAGCTCTCCCCCACCGTGGCGACGTCCTCGGGGGCGCCGGCCGCGACGACCGTCCCCCCGCCCGAGCCTCCCTCGGGGCCGAGGTCGATGACCCAGTCGGCGGTCTTGACGATGTCGAGGTCGTGCTCGATGACGATCACGGTGTTGCCCTTGTCGACCAGGCGGTGCAGCACCCCCAGCAGCTTCGCGACGTCGTCGAAGTGCAGGCCCGTCGTCGGCTCGTCGAGGATGTATACGGTCTGGCCGGTCGCGCGCTTGCGCAGCTCGGAGGCCAGCTTGACCCGCTGGGCCTCCCCTCCCGACAGGGTCGTGGCCGGCTGCCCGAGGCGGACGTAGCCCAGGCCGACGTCGTTGAGCGTCTGCAGGTGGCGGGTGATCGTGGGGACGTTGGCGAAGAACGCCAGCGCCTCCTCGACGGGCATCTCCAGCACCTCGCTGATCGTGCGCCCCTTGTAGTGCACCTCCAGCGTCTCGCGGTTGTAGCGCCGGCCCCTGCAGACCTCGCACGGGACGTAGATGTCGGGCAGGAACTGCATGTCGATGGTGATGGTCCCCTCGCCCGCGCAGGCCTCGCAGCGCCCGCCCTTGACGTTGAAGCTGAAGCGGCCCGGCAGGTAGCCCCGCACCCGGGCCTCCTGCGTGGAGGCGAACAGCCGTCGGATGTGGTCGAACACGCCGGTGTAGGTGGCGGGGTTCGAGCGGGGGGTACGCCCGATGGGCGACTGGTCGATGCCGACGACCTTGTCGACCCGGTCCAGGCCGTCGATCCCGTCGTGGTGGCCCGGGACCACCTTGCTCGCGTAGACGTGGCGCAGCAGGCCCGCGTAGAGGACGTCGTTGACCAGCGTCGACTTGCCCGACCCCGACACGCCGGTAACGGCGCAGAAGGTCCCCAGCGGGAAGTGGACCGTCACGCCGCGGAGGTTGTGCTCGCCGGCCCCGCGGACTACGAGCTCGTGGCCCGGGCGCGGCCGGCGGCGCTCGGCGGGCAGGGGGATCTCCCGGCGGCCGGCCAGGTAGTCGCCGGTGATGGAGGTCGGGTGGTCCAGGAGGCCTGCCAGGGGGCCCGTGTGCACGATTTCCCCGCCGTGCTCGCCGGCCCCCGGGCCGATGTCGACGACGTGGTCGGCCGCCTCGACGGTGGCCCGGTCGTGCTCGACGACGATGACGGTGTTGCCGAGGTCGCGCAGCCGCAGCAGGGTCTCGATGAGCCGCTCGTTGTCACGGTGGTGCAGACCGATGGACGGCTCGTCGAGCACGTACAGGCACCCCACGAGCCCGGAGCCGATCTGCGTGGCCAGGCGGATGCGCTGGGCCTCACCGCCGGCCAGCGTGCCCGCCGCCCGCGCCAGGGTGAGGTAGTCGAGGCCGACGTCCAGCAGGAAGCGCAGGCGGGTGCGAATCTCCCGCAGCACCTGGTCGGCGACGAGCGCGTCGCGCTCGCTGAGCTCGAGCCGGTCGAAGAACGCGTCCACCTCCTCGACGGAGCGGTCGCACAGCTCCGCGATGCTCGCCCCGTCGACCGTCACCGCCAGCGGCAGGGGGCGCAGGCGGGCGCCACGGCACGCGCTGCACGGCACCTCGCGCATGTACTCCTCGATGCGCGCGCGGGTGTACGCCGACTCCGTCTCGCCGTGGCGGCGCAGCAGCTGGGGGACGACACCCTCGAACGTGGCCCAGTACGACCGGTGGCGCCCGTAGCGGTTCGTGTAGCGCACGTGCACCCGGGCGTCGCCGGGCAGCCCGTGGAGCAGGGCGCGCCGGTGCTCGGCCGGCAGCTCCCGCCACGGAGTGGCCGGGTCGAAGCCGAGGCGGTCGGCGACGGCTCGCAGCAGCTGGGTGTAGTACGTCGACGGGCCGGGCGTGGCCCACGGCAGCAGCACTCCTTCGGCGATCGAGCGGTCCGCGTCCCCCACCACGAGGTCGGGGTCGACCTCCAGGCGGCTGCCGAGCCCCGAGCAGGTCTCGCAGGCGCCGTAGGGCGTGTTGAACGAGAAGTCACGCGGCGCGAGCTGCGGGAACGACAGCCCGCAGGCGGCGCACGCCAGGTCCTCGCTGAACAGCAGCTGCCCGTCGGGCGCGGCGTCGCCGGGATCGTCCCCCGGGGACGGCACCAGCTCGATCGCCGCCAGCCCCTCGGCCAGCTGCAGGGCCGTCTCGATGGAGTCGCCCAGCCGCCGGCGGATGCCGGGCTTGGCGACCAGCCGGTCGACGACGACCTCGATGGTGTGCTGCTCGTAGCGGGCCAGCCCCAGCGACGCCCCCCCGCCCGCGGCGAGGTCGACGATCCGGCCGTCGACGCGGGCCCGCGCGTAGCCCCGCGCCGACAGCTCGCCCAGCAACCGCTCGTAGTGGCCCTTGCGCCCGCGGACGACGGGGGCGAGCACCATGAAGCGGGTCCCCTCGGGCAGCTGCTCGACCTGGTCGGTGATCTGCTCGGCCGTCTGGCGCTGAATGGCCCGGCCGCAGCGGGGGCAGTGCGGCTGCCCGACGCGGGCGTACAGCAGCCGCAGGTAGTCGTAGATCTCGGTGATGGTGCCGACCGTCGACCGTGGGTTGCGGCTGGTCGACTTCTGGTCGATGGAGATCGCCGGCGACAGGCCCTCGATCGCGTCGACGTCCGGCTTCTCCATCTGCCCCAGGAACTGGCGCGCGTAGGCCGAGAGCGACTCGACGTAGCGACGTTGACCCTCCGCGTAGATCGTGTCGAACGCCAGGCTCGACTTGCCGGAGCCGGACAGGCCCGTGAAGACGACCAGCGCGTCGCGGGGCAGCTCCACGTCGATGTTGCGCAGGTTGTGCTCTCGGGCGCCGCGGATCGTCAGCATGTCGCGGTGCTGCGCAGGGGTAGCCATCCCGGGTGATTCTACCGGGGGGCGTCCCCGCCCCCGGCAGCCCCCGCCGCCCCACCCGGACGTAGAGTCGAGGGCATGGACGACGATTACACGGGCCACGCCGAGCCCGGCGGCCCCGCGCTCAGCCGCACCGTCACGCTTGCCTCGGGCCGGCAGGTGCGTGTGCGCAAGCTGTCGGTGGGGCCCATGGACAACAACGCCTACCTGCTGGTGGACCCCGCCGAGGGGCGGGCCCTGCTCATCGACGCGGCCGCCGAGCCGGCGCGCCTGCGGGAGCAGCTGCGCGGGCTCGAGCTCGTCGGCGTCCTCACCACCCACGGCCACCGGGACCACTGGCAGGCGCTCGACGCCGTCGCCGACGCCACCGGGGCGCCGACGTGGCTGCATCCCGGCGACCGGGACCTGGTGCCGCGGGTCGCCGACCAGGACGCCGCCGACGGCGCGCGCGTGACCTTCGGCGAGGCGGACGTGCGCCTGGTCCACACGCCGGGCCACACCCCGGGCAGCGTCTGCGCCCTGCTGGGCGAGACCCACCTGTTCACCGGTGACACTCTCTTCCCGGGCGGCCCGGGCAACACCTTCGGTGACCCGGATGCGTTCCGGACGATCATGCGGTCGCTGCGCGACCGGCTGTTCACGCTGCCTGACGGGACGTGGGTCTACCCGGGGCACGGCGACGACACCACGCTCGGGCGGGAGCGACCCCACCTGGGCGAATGGGAGGCCCGCGGCTGGTAAGGGGCCTCAGGTCCCGGTCCGCTCGGCCAGGTCGATGGTGTCGTCGGACCCGGCGCCGCCGGCCTCGTCGGGGCGATCCTCGCGGGGCGGGAGCCAGCGCTCGGCGGCCCGGCGGTCGGCGTCGGATGCGCCGTCGAGATCGGCGGGGTCGGCCAGCCAGAAGCCCTGCACGCGCTGGACGGTGGCACCCGTCTTGAGCAGGGCGCGGCCCTTGATGCCCGCGATGGACGCCCCCAGCGCCTCGTCGTGGAACAGGGCGCGCGATGCCGCCTGGTCGTGTGGCCCGACCGCGAGTCGCGCCTCGAGGTTGCGCCTGACGTCGTCGGGCAGGGCCTCGACGGTGTCGGGGCGCTGGTCGGTGAGCAGCAGGTGCACGCCGACCTGCCGGCCCTTGCGCGCGATCCAGCGCAGGTGGCTGGGCAGTGACGGACGGGTGTCGTCCTCGTCCGCGTCGTCGAGCAGGCTCATCACCTCGTCGATGACCAGCAGGACCGGCTGGCGGTCCTCTTCCGCCGGGGGCTCCCCGCGGCGTCTGGCGACCCGCAGCCGGTGGTAGCGCTCGTCCATCTCGCGTCGGGCCCACCCCACCAGCGCGGCCATGCCCGCCACGTCGTCGTCGGCGACGTCGACGCCGGGCCGCCCTCTCAGGTAGCCGAAGTCGCCACCACCCTTGACGTCGATGACGGCGACACGCCAGCCGCCCCGCAGCGCGCCGGCGACCGCGACGCGCACCAGCGTCGTCTTGCCCGCGCCGGTCCGTCCGGTCACCAGCAGGTGGGCGGCCTGGCGGACGTCCCAGACGGCGAGGCGTCGGCCGTCGCCGTCGTCGACCCCGGGCGCCCCCGGGTCGGTCACCCCCAGCGGCAGCCGGTCGAGCCCCAGGTCCCACCCGGTGTAGGTGGCGCGGGGGGGCAGGCGGGGCACGCGGCGGAAGTGGACCTGGTCGACCATCGTGTCCCACTCCGCCCTCCAGTGGCCGCCGAGCTTGGCCTCGATGGCGGTGAGCAACTCGTCGCGGGGGCCGGGCTCGCCGTCGCGGAAGCTCGGCGGGTAGTGGATGTCGACGCTGATCGCACGGCCGTCCTCGTCCCGGCCGATGCGCAGCCACTCGCCCGGTCGCAGCAGGCGCCGGTCGAGGCGGACCCCGCCCTTGCGGTCGACCACCTCGACCGGGGTGACGGTCGGCACCCCCGTGATCGGTGCGACCGCCTGGCTCAGGCGCTGCAGCTCGGCGTCGTACCGGTGGTCGGAGCCGCCCACGTCCCCGCGGCTGAACGCGAGGAACGCGGCCCACAGCACGACCACGACCACGAACAGCACCAGGACCGTGCCCACGGCCGGGGCGGCCTCGACAGCCACCAGCAGCGCGGCCGAGCCGGCGACCACGGCCAGGGCGCGCCGGCGCCACGAGACCACGCGCCGGCGCACCTCCTCCAGCCGCTCACGCGCCATCTCCATGGGTCCCAGTAGACACCGGGGCCACGGGCGACGACAACGCATATCACCGATGGTGTTTGCTGCATGCTATCCGTAGTTCGACCACCATCGAGGGCTCGGGTGGTCCAGGAGAAGCGCCTGTCCGAGGTGCTCGTCGACTTCGCCCGGACGCTCGTCACCGACTGCGCCGCGAGCGGATCCTCGACCACCGAGGAAAACCTGCGCGGGGCCGCCGAGCGGGGCGCGGGTGGCCTCTTTGGCCCGGTACATCGCGGCGTCGGCGTCATGCCGGCGACCAGGTCCTCAAGGCCGTGGCCGGGCGCCTACTGGCCGAGTCCTGCCGGGCGCTCCAGCGCCGACGGCAGCCCCGGTCGCCCCGCCGGGGGCCCGGCTGGCAGTGAACCTGTCCGCCCGCGAGCTGCGGTGTCCGGGGTTCGCCGAGACGGTGGCGGACACCTGGACACCACGGGGACCGACCCCGGGGACCTGTGCCTGGAGGTGATCGAGAGCACGTTCGTCGACGACGCGTCCCGCGCGCTCCGCGCGCTGGAGGCGCTGAAGGGCATGGGGGTCTGGCCATCGACGACTTCGGCACCGGCTTCGCGTCCTTCAACTACCTCAAGCGCCTGCCGCTGGACGTGGTCAAGGTGGACCGCAGTTTCGTGGCCGGCCTCGGCCGCAGCCGGGAGGACTCGGCCATCGTCGGCGCGGTGGTCGGCATCGCCCACGAGCTGGGCCTGACCGTTGTCGCCGAGGGCGTGGAGACCCGGCGCCAGCTGGAGGAGGCCCGCGCCGTCGGCTGCGACTACGCGCAGGGCTACCACCTGGCGCGACCGGGCTGAGCCGTCGCTAGCGCGTGGCCTCCCGCATGCCGCGCAGCTCCCGGCGCAGGTCGGCGATCTCGTCGCGCAGGCGCGCCGCGTACTCGAAGCGCAGGTCGGCCGAGGCCTCGTGCATCTCGTCGGTCAGGGTCTGGATGAGCGTGGCCAGCTCCCCGTCGGGCAGGTCGCCGGCGTCGACCGCCGGCTCTCCCGCCCGCCGCCGCCCCGACCGCCGCAGCTCGGGCACGGCCGCCGCGTAGGGCACCCCGGCCTCGGCGGCCCGGGCCATCTGGATGATGTCGCCCACCTTCTTGCGGATGGACTGCGGGTCGATGCCGTGGGCGGTGTTGAAGTCCTGCTGCAGCTTGCGCCGGCGGTTCGTCTCGTCGATCGCGCGCTGCATGGACTCGGTGACGTGGTCGGCGTACATGACCACCTGGCCGGCGACGTTGCGCGCGGCCCGGCCGATGGTCTGGACCAGTGAGGTCTCCGAGCGCAGGAATCCCTCCTTGTCCGCGTCGAGGATGGCGACGAGCGACACCTCGGGCAGGTCCAGACCCTCGCGCAGCAGGTTGATGCCCACCACCGCGTCGAACTCGCCGAGCCGCAGCTCCCGCAGGATCTCGATTCGCTGGACCGTGTCGATCTCCGAGTGCAGGTAGCGCACCCGCGCGCCCGACTCGAGCAGGTAGTCGGTGAGGTCCTCGGCCATCTTCTTCGTCAGCGTCGTGACCAGGATGCGCTCGTCACGCCCGGCGCGGTCGCGAATCTCGGCGATGAGGTCGTCGATCTGGCCCTTCGTGGGGCGCACCATGACCTCGGGGTCCATCAGACCCGTGGGGCGGATGACCTGCTCGACGACGGTGTGGGCCATCCGCCGCTCGAACGGCCCCGGGGTGGCTGACACGTGCAGCGTCTGCGGAACGCGCGCACGGAACTCCTCGAAGGTGAGGGGGCGGTTGTCGCAGGCGCTCGGGAGCCGGAAGCCGTGCTCGACGAGCACGCGCTTGCGGGACATGTCCCCCTCGTACATGCCGCCGATCTGGGGGTTCGTGACGTGCGACTCGTCGACGATGAGCAGGAAGTCGTCGGGGAAGTAGTCCAGCAGCGTGTGCGGCGCCTCGCCCGCCTCGCGGCCGTCGATGTGGCGCGAGTAGTTCTCGATCCCGGAGCAGAAGCCGATCTCGCGCATCATCTCCAGGTCGTAGGCGGTCCGCATGCGCAGACGCTGCGCCTCCAGCAGCCGCTGCCGGGACTCCAGCTCGGCGAGGCGCTCGGCGAGCTCGGCCTCGATCGTGGCGACCGCCCGCTCCATGCGCTCCGGGCTGGCGACGTAGTGGGAGTTGGGGAAGATCCATGCCTCGTCGACGGTGGCGACCAGCTCGCCGGTCAGCGGGTCCAGGCGCGTGACGCGGTCGACGGTGTCCCCGAAGAACTCTATGCGGAAGGCCAGCTCCGAGTCGGCCGGGTGCACCTCGAGGGTGTCGCCGCGGACCCGGAACCGCCCTCGCGCGAAGTTCAGGTCGTTGCGCTCGTACTGCAGGTCCACGAGCTTGCGCAGCACGGCGTCGAGCTCGGCGTCCTGGCCCACCGCCAGCCGCAGGACGTGCTTGGCGTACTCCTCGGGTGACCCCAGGCCGAAGATGCACGACACGCTGGCGACGATGAGCACGTCGCGGCGGGACAGCAGCGCCATGGTGGCGCGGTGGCGCAGGCGCTCGACCTCGTCGTTGATCGACGAGTCCTTCTCGATGAACGTGTCCGTGGAGGGGATGTAGGCCTCGGGCTGGTAGTAGTCGTAGTAGCTGACGAAGTATTCGACGGCGTTGTCGGGGAAGAACTCGCGGAACTCGTTCGCCAGCTGCGCGGCCAGCGTCTTGTTCGGCGCGACCACCAGGGTCGGCCGCTGCACCGCCTCGACGATCTTGGAGGCGGTGTAGGTCTTGCCCGAGCCGGTGACGCCCAGGAGCACGACGTCGGACTCCCCGCAGCGCAGCGCGTCGGCCACGCCGGTGATCGCGCGCGGCTGGTCCCCGGAGGGCGCGAAGTCGCTGACGACGCGGAACTCGCCCATCCCCCCATGCTAGGGGTGGCCACGACCGGCGCCCCGTCCCTCCCCCGCGCCGGTGGCGGTGAGCGCGCGCAGGTCGGCGACGGTGTCGACATCGTCGGGCGATCCGGCGTCATCGCAGTCGACCGCCGTGACCAGGTCCGCACGGGCCCGCAGGAAGGCGCGGGCGCCGGTGTCCCCGACCGCCCGCCGGCGCGCCTGGGCCCACACCGAGCGGTCGAGCAGGACGGGGTTGCGCGGCCGCCCTCCGTAGG
>JALYGZ010000347.1 GCA_030776845.1 Actinomycetota bacterium | reverse complement strand
GGGGATGGCGGGGTGAGGGCGGCGCTGCGCCGCCGGCGGGTGGGGATGACGATAAGGTGACTTCGTCGGGCAGCCGAGCCACGGGAGGACCTGTGACCGACCATTCCCACGGGGACGTCCCCCGGTGGGGCGGGCAGCGATGGGACGGGGACTGGGGCAGCGAGACGCTCGAGCTGCCGCCGCCTCCGCCGCGTCCCTATCCGCCCCGCATGCCCGGCCCGCCACCAGGCAGCCGCGACGCCGCGGCCCCAGGCGGCCTGCGGGTGGTGCTGCTGGCGCTGATGGCGGGACTGGTGGGCGCGCTGCTGGGAAGCGCCGCCGCTGTCGCCGTCCTGGACGGCCGGGAGGGGGCCTCGGGCCCCGCTCCAGAACCGCCTTCCACTGCGCCACAGGTGCCGTCCCCGACGGTGCAGGTGGAGGGCGACGGGGGACAGGACCGGGTTGCGGCGGTCGCCCAGGCGGTGTTGCCGACCGTGGTGCAGCTCAACATCGACGCCGGCAACCCCCTCGGCCTGGACAGCGGCAACGGCTCGGGCGTGATCTATCGCTCCGACGGCTACGTCATCACGAGCAACCATGTAGTGGCCGCAGCGCAGACCCTCGAGGTGGTCTTCTCCGACCGCAGCCGTGCCTCGGCGCAGGTGGTCGGCCGCGACGAGGTGACCGACCTGGCCGTCGTCCGGGTTGACCGCACCGGTCTGCCGGCGATCCAGGTCGGCGACTCTTCCAGGCTGCGCGTCGGCGAGCTGGCCGTGGCCGTCGGCAGCCCCTTCGGCCTGGAAGGGTCGGTGACCGCCGGTGTCATCAGCGCGCTCAACCGGCCCATCCAGGTCCGCGCACCCAGCGGCGAGCCGGTGTCGCTGCCCAACGTCATCCAGACCGACGCCCCGATCAACCCGGGCAACTCCGGCGGGGCCCTGGTGGGCGGCGACGCCCGGCTGATCGGCATCAACTCCGCGATCCTGACCGCCGGGGCGCCGGCCAACGCCGGTGTGGGCTTCGCCATCCCGGTCAACACCGCCGTCGACATCGCCGACGAGCTGATCGAGCAGGGGTTCGTCCGTCACCCGCTGCTGGGGATCCTCGGCGCCACCCTGACCCCAGAGCAGGCGGAGCGCCTCGGAGTGGAGGGCGGCGCGGTGGTGGAAGCCGTCGAGCGCGGGTTGCCCGCTCATGACGCCGGCCTCCGCGCGGAAGACGTCATCATCGCCGTCTCGGGGGAGCCTGTGGACTCGATGGAGGACCTCATCTTGGCCATCCGCAACCACGAGGTAGGCGAGACGGTCACCATCACGTACATTCGTGACGGCGAGGAGCGCAGAACCGATGCGACGCTGATCGAGCGGCCCCGCTCCCGCTGAGCGGGCGTCGCGAGGGAGGGGAGACGATGAACGCCCCAGGCTTCTGGGAGATCGCCTTCCTCGGCGTTCTGGCGCTGCTCATCTTCGGGCCGAACAAGCTGCCCGACATCGCTCGCACCGTCGGCAGGACCTACGGTGCCCTGCGGCGTGAGGCGCGCTCGACGATCGACGAGCTCAAGCGCAGCGCGGATCTGGACGACGTCCGCGGCGTCGCCCGGGAGCTGCGCGAGACCACCGCGGACCTCAAGCGCAGCGCGACCCTGACCGGACCGGTGGCCTCCGGGGCACGTGCCGAGCACACCACCGGCTCTGCCGGCAAGCCGACGGTCCGAGCCGGGGCCGCCGGCGGCGGCTCTGCCGAGCAGCCGGAGGTCGCGGCCCCGTTCGATCCTGACGCTACGTGAGGCGACGTCTGCACTGGGGTACGCGGGCGGGCCTCGGCGTCGGGCTGTTGGCCGGCTGCTGGTACGGGCTGCAGCACCCGGCGGTGCAACGCACGGACGTCCAGGTCGGGGACGTCATCCGGCTGGCCGGCTCCGCGCGCCTGGACCGTGCGGTGCTGCGCACGACCGACCTGGGCTCCATGTACGCCGTGGGGGGCATGGCCGCCGCGCTGGCAGCCGCCGGGCGCCTGCGGACCGCCGCGGACGTGCTCTGTGTGGGCACCGCGACCTGGAACCTGTCCCAGCTCAACAAGCGACGGGTGCGCCGCCAGCGGCCCTACGAGGCCGAGGGTTCGCGCCGGCTCATCCGCAAGCCGACCGGCTCTTCCTTCCCGTCCGGGCACGCCGCGACGGGTGCGGCGGTGTTCACCGTCCTCGCCGAGCATGCCCGCGGTCCCCGGTCGCGGGCGCTGCTGCAAGGGATCGGCGCATACGTATCGCTCAGCCGCGTCTACGTCGGCGTGCACTACCCGACCGACGTGCTGGCCGGCGCGGGCATGGGTGTGGCGATCGGCTCGCTGTGGCGAGGTCCCCTGGCCGCCGTGGGCAGGGCGGCGACTGCTGCCGGCTTCTCGGCCGCGGGCCGCGTGGCGTGGCCGCTGCTGCGCGCCATCGCCC
>JALYGZ010000346.1 GCA_030776845.1 Actinomycetota bacterium | reverse complement strand
CCGGGGCCCCGCGCCTTGGGAGACAGACGCCGAGTACCTCCGCCGGCTCGGCGTGGGTGGGCCGGCGGCGGCCGGTCTGCTGACCGCCCTGTCGCGCGGCCGCTACGCCGCGGAGGTTCCGCCGGAGGTCGCCCGCGACGCCGAGCTGTCCGCCGCGCGCGTGACGCGGGCGCTCCTGGAGGAGCTGTCGTGGGCCCGGCGTGGCCTGGTGCGGGCGCGCGGCGCCCTGGCCGGGACGCGTCAGGTGCGGGGGTCGTCCCTGCGGCGCCCGTCCATGTAGCGGTGGAAACCGCCCTTCAGCTGGCCCCCCAGCCGCGTGTTCTGGTCCGAGCCGATGTGCTTGAGCATGTTCACACCGTGCACGGCGCCGACGAGCATGAGCGCGAAGCCCACGATGCCCCAGGTGATGTGGGCGGCGGTGAGGAACAGCAGCAGGAACCCGACGACGAAGCCGGCGACCGCGAGCTTGACCTGACGGCGGGCCCGGGACGAGACCGTCGTCGACCGGACGGTGCGGACCAGCTTCGGGTCCTCCTCGTGAAGGCGCGCCTCGATGTCGGAGAGGATGCGGCGCTCGCGATCGGAGAGGGACATGCACGCCTCCGGATCTCGTCCAGGGAGCCAGTATAGGGACCTGCCGGAGGGCCGTGCCAGATCCGGCTGAGTATGTGAGGGACTCGTCACGGGCGTCGCGGCCGGCCGGGGTCGTCGCGGCCCCGCCACTGCTCGCGGGTCGCGGACGCGTCCCCGCTCAGCGTGGCCTCGTCCAGCAGGGCGCCGCGGGTCACCGCGGCCGGCCCGAACCGCTCGCACGCGACGTCGCCGGCCCGGTCCAGGCGGCTCCAGCGATCCTCCCCGAGCAGGCGCAGCTGGCGGGCGGCGGCCTCGGGGACCAGGTTGGTGCACCCCAGCCCCAGCAGACGGACGCGCACCCGCTCCAGCCGCAGCCCGTCGAGCAGCTCGCAGGCCTCGACGTGCAGCTCGGTGGCCTGGTCGGTCGGCAGGCCGAGCGTGTGGGACCGGGTGACCGTGGCGAAGTTCGCGTACCGCAGCTTGCAGGTGACCGTGCGGGCGGCCACCCCAGCCGCGCGCAGGCGCCTGGCCACCTTCTCCGCCAGCCTCAGCAGCTCACGGCGCAGCAGTGCCGGGTCGTCGACGTCATGGTCGAACGTCCCCTCGGCGCTCATGCCCTTGGCCGGCTCGTGGGTGACCACCGGGCGGGGGTCGTCGCCCCGCGCCAGCCTCGCCAGCTGCGTCGACGCCGCCGGGCCGACGAGCCGGGCCAGGACGGATGGCGGCACGGCCCGCAGGTCACCGACGGTCCGCACGCCGAAGCGGCCCAACCGCACCGCGGTGTGCGCGCCCACCCCCCACAGGTCACCGACGTCGAGCGGGGCGAGGAACCCGTCGACGTCGGCTGCGCGCAGGTGCAGCAGGCCGTCGGGCTTCGCCTTGGCGCTGCACAGCTTGGCGAGGAACTTGTTCGGTGCGACGCCCACGCTGGCCGACAGCCCCAGGTCACGCCGGATCCGCCGCCGCAGGTGCTCGCCGACCTCCCGCGGCGGTCCCAGCAGTCTCACCGCCCCGCCGACGTCCAGGAAGGCCTCGTCCAGCGCGAGCGGCTCCACCAGGGGTGTGGCCGACCGCAGGATCGCCCGCAGCTCCTCGGACACGCGCTGGTAGACGGCGAAGTCCGGGGGCAGCACGACGGCGCGCGGGCAGAGCCTGCGCGCCCGCACCATCGGCATCGCCGAGTGGACCCCGTCGGCTCGCGCCTCGTACGACGCGCTGGCGACCACCCCGCGACCGCCCGTGCCGCCGACGAGCACCGGCCTGCCCACCAGGGTGGGGTCCCGGCGGACCTCGACGGACGCGTAGAACGCGTCCATGTCCACGTGCAGGATCGGCTCGGCGGGGCGCGGGCGCACAGCCTGACGATACCGGCGCGGGCCGCGCGTCACCGGCCAGCCGAGCCGCCCGAGGAGTGCCACAGCTTGCGCGCCGGCCCCTCGCCGTCCGCGCGTGGCCCCGACCATCCCCGTCCGCGAGCGCCCTCGTCCATGGCCTCGTCCAGCCGGCCCTGTCGCCACGCCCGCATCAACCGGCGCAGGTCCCACACCGCCTCGGCGTTGATCGAGATCCCGCGACGGCCGGTGCGACGCACCGCTCCCTCGACGACCAGCAGCCACGTATGGAACACGGTCCAGGCGCAACGGTCGTGGACGGACTCGAAGAAGGTCGCGTCGCTCACCCCGGTGGCGTCGTCCAGCGACAGGAAGATGACCCGCTGACCGGACCTCACCGGTGGCGTCTGCGTGGCGACCTTCACCCCCGCGACGCGCAGCCGGCGCCCTCCGGGGCACCCCGGCAGGTCGACCGCGCGGGTGACCCCCAGCAGGTCCAGCAGGTCGTCGTAGAAGCGGATCACGTGGGCCGACGCGTCCAGCCCCAGCACCTCCAGCTCGGCCCGCACCCGCTCGCTGGGACGGTACTCCGACAGCCCCGGTCGGTCGTCGGACGCCCACAGCTGCGGCTGCGGCGCGCGGCACCGGAACCCGGCGAGCCCGGACCACCGCTCGCCGACCTCCAGCAACACGTCCCGGCGGCTGCGGGACCCGGCCGTCACCCCACCCAGGTCGTCAAGAGCGCCGGCGTGCGCGAGCGCCTCGGCCACGGGCACCGACAGCCGTGCCCGCCGGCGCAGGTCCGCGACGCCGGTGAACGGCCGCTCGGCGAGCAGGCTGTCGATCATCCCGTCGTCGATGCAGGCGACGTCCTGCAACCCCAGCCGGACCCCGAACCGCCACCCCCCCACCGTCGACTGAAGCCTCGCGTCGGTATGCCGCCGTTCGTGTTCAGTCGACGGCGGGGCGGGGGCGCCGAAGTCGAACCCGGCCGGCGGCACGATCCGGTCGCCCTCGCACCGCCACCCCCGCGGCAACGCGCCCCCCGCACCGACGCCGAGGAGCGCGTACGCCTCGTCGGCCGGCAGCCGCTCGGCGCGGTACTCGCGCGCCGAGCGGTTCACGTCCAGCGGCAGGACCGCCACCCCGAACTGGCGGGCGTCGTCCAGCAGCAGCCGCCGCGGGTACATGCCCGGGTCGTGGGTGAGCAGGCCGGCGACGAACTCCGGCAGGTAGTGGGCCTTGAGCCAGGCCGACCGGTAGGTGGGCACCGCGAACGCCGCCGCATGCGCCTTGCAGAAGCCGAAGGAGGCGAACTGGCGCAGCACCGTCCACAGCGACTCGGCGACCGTCACGGAGACACCCCGGGCCCGGGCCCCCTCCAGGATCCACTCGCGCAGAGCGGGGTGCTCCTCGGGGTCGCCCAGCCGGCGGCGGGCGAGGTCGGCGGTCGACAGGTCACAGCCGGTCACGGCGGCGACGCAGCGCATCACCTGCTCGTGGTAGACGATCACGCCGAACGTCTCGGCCAGCGCCGGCTCGAGGAGTCGGTGGGGATACACCGTCGCGGCGTGGCCGAGACGGCGCCGCAGGAACGGGCCGACCATGTCGCCCTTCACCGGCCCGGGCCGGAACAGCGAGATGTCGGTGACCAGGTCGCCCAGGTGCTCCGGCTGGAACTTGCCGACGAGCTCGCGCTGCCCCGGCGACTCGATTTGGAAGCAGCCCAGCGTGCGGGTGGAGCGGATGAGCCCGAAGGTGTCCTCGTCGTCCCAGGGGACCGCCTCCAGGTCGAGCTCGACGCCGCGGAGGCGGGCGACCTCGGCCACGCAGTAGGACATCGACGACAGCATGCGCACCGCCAGGACGTCGAGCTTGCACAGTCCCAGGGCCTCGACGTCGTCCTTGTCGAACTGGGCCATCGCGAAGCCGTTCGCGCTGCGCTCCAGCGGCACCCGGTCCCGGAGCGTGCGGTCGGCCAGCAGGACCCCCGACGGGTGCAGCGCCAGGTGCCGCGGCAGCCCGTCGAGTCGCTCGACGACGTCGAACAGCAGGCGCATGAGCGGCCGGGGGCGGCCGGCGGGGTGTCCCTCCAGGTCGGCGCCGCGCAGCTCCGGCAGCTCCCGCAGCGCGGCCCGGACGTGGCCGGCGCGCACGTGCGGGAAGGCCTTGGCGACGTGGTCGACCTCGTCGTCGGCCAGCCCGAGCGCCTTGCCGACCTCGCGGATCGCCATGCGCGCCTTGAACGTGTCGACCATCGCGACGCACGCGACCCGGTCGTCGCCGTAGCGGTCGAGCAGGTCGCGGTAGACGTCCTCCCGCCGGGCGGACTCCACGTCGATGTCGATGTCGGGCAGCTCGTCGCGGTAGGGGTTCATGAACCGCTCGAACACCAGGTCGTGGGCGATCGGATCGACGTCGGAGATGCGCAGGGCGTAGGTGACCAGGCTGCCGGCCGCCGAGCCGCGGCAGGCGACCATGATGTCCTTCTCCCGGATGCGGTCGACGACCTCGGCGACGGTGAGGAAGTACGAGGCGAGGCCCAGCCGCTCGATCATCGCGAGCTCCCGGTCGAGCACCTCGCGGTGGCGGGCCCCGACGGCGGCGTAGCGCGCGGTCAGGCCCGCGACGCAGCGGG
>JALYGZ010000345.1 GCA_030776845.1 Actinomycetota bacterium | reverse complement strand
GCTCCAGGGCGAGGCGGCGGCCCCGCTCGGAGCGGGAGACGACGTGCACCTCGGCGCCCTCGCGCAGGGCCACCTGCGCCGCCAGGTGCGCCGAGGCGCCGAAGCCGTAGATGCCCAGACGCCCGCCGGGCGGAAGCTGGGCGCGGCGCAGCGCCCGGTAGCCGATGATGCCCGCGCACAGCAGCGGCGCGGCCTCCTCGTCGGTGAACCGCTCCGGCAGGGCGTACGCGAAGGCCTCGTCGACCACGGCCAGCTCGGCGTAGCCGCCGTCGGCGTCCCAGCCGGTGAAGGCCGGCGCCTCGCACAGGTTCTCGTCGCCCCGCAGACAGAAGCGGCAGGCGCCGCAGGTGTGGCGCAGCCAGGCGACGCCGACCCGGTCGCCCACCGCGAAGCGGTCCGCCCCGGCGCCGCGGTCCTCGACGACGCCGACCACCTCGTGGCCCGGGACCACCCCGTGGCGACGCGGCGGGAGGTCGCCCTCGGCCAGGTGCAGGTCGGTGCGGCAGACCCCGCAGGCCCGCACCCGCACCAGGACCTCTTTGGGCCCCGGCCGCGGCGGCTCACGCTCGACGAGACGCAGCGGTCTCGAGCCGACCGGTCCCGGCCTGTCGACGATCCAGGCTCGCACCCGGCGAGCGTAACGGGCGGGCGCCAGCCCGCCGGCGCGGATCACACGACGCCGTGGGCGAGCATCGCCTCGCCGACGCGCGCGAAGGCGGCGAGGTTGGCCCCCGTGACATAGTCGACGTGGTCCCCGTCGCGCCCCCACCGCAGACACCGCTCATGGATGTCGCGCATGACGCCCCGCAGCCGCTCGTCCACCTGCTCGCGGTCCCAGGCGATCCGCAGCGCGTTCTGGCTCTGCTCCAACCCGGAGACGGCCACGCCGCCGGCGTTGGCCGCCTTGCCGGGCGCGTACATGATGCGCGCCTCCAGGAAGCGGCGCGCCGCGTCGGACGTGGTCGGCATGTTCGCGCCCTCGGCCACCAGCACGCAGCCGTTGGCGAGCAGGGCCTCGGCGTCCCGGCCGTCCAACTCGTTCTGCGTGGCGCACGGGAAGGCCGCGTCACAGGGGATCGACCAGGGCCGCCGGCCGTCGAGGTAGTCGCATCCGAACCGCTCGGCGTACTCGCGGATGCGCCCTCGTCGGACCTCCTTGAGGTCCTTGACGAAGGCGAGCTTGTCCTCGTCGATCCCGTGGGGGTCGTGGACCGACCCGCTCGAGTCCGACAGGGACACGACGACGCCCCCCAGCTGGCGGATCTTCTCGGCCGCGTAGATCGCACGTTGCCCGAGCCGGACACCGTGCAGGCCTTGCCGGCGACGCTGTCGTCGCGGTGGTTGAGCATGTTCTCGGCGAAGTAGACGGCGCCGTAGCCGGTCGCCTCGGTGCGCACCAGGCTGCCCCCGAACGTCAGGCCCTTGCCGGTCAACGTCCCGGTGAAGCGGTTCTGGATGCGCTTGTACTGGCCGAACAGGTAGCTGATCTCCCGGGAGCCGACCCCGATGTCGCCGGCGGGGACGTCGGTGTCCTCGCCGATATGGCGGTGCAGCTCGAGCATGAGCGCCTGGCAGAAGCGCATGACCTCGCGCTCGGACTTTCCCTTGGGGTTGAAGTTCGCGCCGCCCTTGGCCCCACCCATGGGCAGTCCGGTCAGCGCGTTCTTGAAGGTCTGCTCGAAGCCCAGGAACTTGAGCACGCCCATGTCGACCGACGAGCCGAAGCGCAGGCCGCCCTTGTACGGGCCGATGGAGTTGTTGAACTGCACGCGCCAGGCGCGGTCGGCCCGCACGCTGCCGGCGTCGTCCTCCCACGCGACGCGGAAGATGACGACGCGGTCGGGCTCGGTCATGCGCTCCAGCAGCTTGGCGTCCCGGTACTCGGGGTGCTCGAGGACGTAGGGCATGACGGTCACGACGAACTCGTGCACGGCCTGGTGGAACTCGTCCTCCCCGGGGTTGCGCCGCACCAGGCCGCGCATGAAGCGCTCGGTCTCGGCCCTGGCCTCGGCCGCCTTCTCGCCTCCGCCCACCGGGCACCCTCCCGTCGACGTCACTGGGGGTCACCCTCGTGGCCCCGGGACCGTAACAGCCCACCACATTCGGCCTGGCCCGCTGACGCCCGGCCAGCTAGCGTGCGGATGCCGGTCGATGCGACCCGCACCGCATCCTTCCAATCCAGGGGGGCCGCCATGTCCACGACCAGCGCGTCGTACTCCATCACGCTGCGTGTGGACCTGGGAGAGGACCCGGGCGCGATGGGCCGGGTGACCACGGCGGTGGGCGAGGCCGGCGGCGCCGTCATGGCGATCGACATCGTCGAGTCCCGCGGGGACTCGATGACCGTCGACATCACCGCCAACGCCGTCGACGAGGACCACGCCAGCGCCATCCGCACAGCGGTCGAGGACATCGAGGACGCGACCGTGCGGTCCATGAGCGACCGCACCTTCCTGCTGCACCTCGGCGGCAAGATCACCGTCGACTCTCAGGTCTCGGTGAACAGCCGCGACGCCCTGTCGATGGCCTACACGCCCGGCGTGGCCCGCGTCTGCACGGCGATCGCCGAGCATCCCGAGGACGCGCGGCGCCTGACGATCAAGCGCAACACCATCGCGGTGGTGACCGACGGCTCGGCCGTGGTGGGGCTCGGTGACATGGGCGCCACGGCGGCGCTGCCGGTCATGGAGGGCAAGTCCGTGCTGTTCCGCCAGCTGGCCCAGGTCGATGCCTGGCCGGTCGTGCTCGATACCCGGGACCCCGACGAGATCGTGCGGTTCGTGGAGGCGCTCGCCCCGGCGTACGGCGGCGTCCTGCTGGAGGACATCGCCGCCCCGCACTGCTTCGAGATCGAGCGCCGGCTGCGCGAGAGCCTCGACATCCCCGTGTTCCACAACGACCAGCACGCCGCGGCGATCGTCGTCCTGGGCGCGCTGGAGAACGCGCTCAAGGTGGTGGGCAAGCCGCTGGCCGACGTGCGTATCGCGCTCGCCGGCGTGGGCGCCGCCGGTTTCGCCACCGCCAGGATCCTGGTGGCGGAGGGCGCCGGCGACATCGTCGCATGCGACCGCGAGGGCATCGTCCACGCCGGGCGCGACGACCTGGAGGACACCAAGCGCTGGGTGGCCGAGCACACCAACCTCGAGGGCCGCCGCGGTGGTCTGCGCGACGCGGTGCGCGGGGCCGACGTGCTCGTCGGCCTCAGCGCCCCCAACGTCCTGGAGCCCGGCGACATCGCCACCATGGCCGACGACGCGGTGGTGTTCGCGCTCGCGCTGCCCGAGCCGGATGTCGATCCCGACGGCGCGCGTGACCACGCCGCGGTCGTGGCCACCGCCCGCAGCGAGGACCTCAACCAGATCAACACCGTGCTGGCGGCGCCGGGGGTCTTCCGGGGGGCGCTGGACGCGGGGGCCCGCACGATCACCGAAGCCATGAAGGTCGCGGCCGCCCGGGCGGTGGCGGCCGTCGTCGGCGACGACGAGCTGGGCCCCAACTACATCGTGCCCAGCCTGTTCAACCCCGACGTGGTGCCGGCCGTGGCCAGGGCGGTCCGCGAGGCCGCGCGCGACGACGAGGCCGCGGGGGCCCGCGACACCGGCGACGAGGATCTCCCCGAACCAGCCTGAACGAGGCGCCCGGGTAGGCGACGCGGGCGTGCCTGCGCGGCGCCCGCTGCGAGTACTCTCTCCCAGCATGACCTCCGGGGACGGTCCGAGCCGCGCGTACGGGGCCGGTGACCTGCTCGCCAACCGCCGGGTGATCGTCGACACGGTCGTCCCGCCGGTCGTCTTCGTCACGGTGAGCGCCGCCGCCGGGCTGGTCGCCGCCGCCGTGGTGGCGGTCGTCCTGTCGGGACTGCTCGTCACCGTCCGCCTGCTGCGGCGTCAGCGCCTGCTGTACGCGGTGAGCGGCCTGGGCGGCGTGCTGCTGGGCGTCGCCGTGGCCCTGTGGTCCGGCGGCGCCGAGGGATACTTCGTCCCCGGCGTCGTCCTCAACGCCGCCTACGCCGTGGCGGCGGGCCTGAGCGTGTTGCTGCGACGGCCGCTCATCGCGTGGGCCAGCTGGCTGATCTACCGCTGGCCGCTGGCGTGGTACTGGCACCCGCGGGTGCGCCCCGCCTACAGCGAGATCACCTGGGCCTGGGCCGCGCTGTTCGCCGGGAGAGCCGCCGTGCGGGCCGTGCTGATCAGCTCGGGGCAGGTCGTCTGGTTGACCGTCGCGACGCTGGCCACCGGCTGGCCGGCGTTCGCCGTGCTCATCGTCGCGACCTACGCCTACGTCGACCGGCGTCTGGCTCGCCTCGGGGGCCCCCGCGTCGACGACTTCCGCGGTCGGCTGCCCGCCACGCCGGGGTGAGTGCCCGCCGCCCGGGGCGGGCGCGAGGGGCGATCGCGGACGCCGAGCCGGTCTACTGGCTGGTGATCCGCCTGCTCGACCTGTTCGTCCATGCGGCGTTCCGGCTGTCGATCGTCGGCGGCGACGCCGTCCCCCGCAGCGGACCTGCTCTGGTGGCCGCCAACCACGTGTCACACATGGACCCGGTCGTGCTCATCGTGGCCCTGCACCGCCTGCGCCGGCGGGTGCGCTTCCTGGCCGTCGAAGACGTGTTCCGCCACCCCGTCGCCGGCCCGCTGG
>JALYGZ010000344.1 GCA_030776845.1 Actinomycetota bacterium | reverse complement strand
GGGCGGCGGCGCGCCGGGCGACGCTGTGCGTGCGCGTCGACGGTGGCGGCACGGCGGCCTTCCCCGGCGCCGTCCGCAGGGGGCCGCTGACGATCGCGGTGTCCACCGGCGGGCGGGCGCCCGTCGTGGCCCGGTGGCTACGCGAGGAGCTGGAGACCGCCTACGGACCCGAGTGGGGCGCCCTGGTGGGGCTGCTCGGCGAGCTGCGGGACCACCCCGCCGTCCGCGACCGGCTGGACGGCCTGACCGACGCGCAGCGGCGCGCCAGATGGCGGTCGGTCATGGGGACCGATATCGTGAGCCTGCTGCGCAGCGGCCGTACCGATCTCGCGTGGGAAGTGGCGATCGCGTGTCTGTCCTCGTCCTCGGACTGAACCACAAGAGCGCGCCCGTCGGCCTGCTGGAGCGGCTCGCCGTGCCGTCCGACCACCTTCCCAAGGCCCTGGCCTCGCTGGTGGCCCGCGACCACGTGCTGGAGGCGGCGCTGCTGTCGACCTGCAACCGCGTCGAAGTGTACGCGCACGTGAGCCGCTACCACGGCGGCATGGCCGACCTGCGCGACTTCCTGGCCGAGTTCAACGGCGTGCCGCCCGAGGACTTCGCGGAGCACTGCTACGACTACCACGACGACCGGGCGGCGGCGCACCTGTTCGCGGTCGCCAGCGGGCTGGACTCGATGGTGGTCGGCGAGCGCCAGATCCACCTGCAGGTCAAGCAGGCGCTGCGGGTCGCCGAGGCCCACGGGGCCGCGGGGCGGGTCCTGCGCACCGTCTTCGGCCGGGCCCTGGGGGTGGGCCGCCGGGCCCGGGCGGAGACCGGCATCGGCCGGGGCGCCTCCTCGATGGTCGACGTCGGGCTGGACGCCGCCGAGGCGGTACTCGGCGACCTGGCCGGCGCCACGGTGCTGCTCGTCGGGGCCGGAAAGCTCGGCGGCATGGCCGCCGCGCGCCTGAAGACGGTGGCCGGGCGTCTGCTGGTCGCCAACCGGACCCCCGACAGGGCCGAGCGGCTCGCCGAGCGCACCGGGGCCCGCCCCGTGCCCTTCGCCGAGCTGGCCGGGGGGGTCGCCGGGGCGGACCTCGTGCTGACCTCGACGGGGGCCTCCGAACCGCTGCTGTCGCTGGACCTGGTCGACGAGGCGACGGCCGGCCGCCGCGGCCGCCCGCTCGTCCTGCTCGACCTGGCCGTCCCCCGGGACGTGGACCCCGCGTGCCGCATCGTCCCGGGCGTCACGGTGCTCGACATCGACGCCGTCCGGGAGCTGACCGACACCGGCCGCGCCGGCGTCGAGGCCGCCCGGGCCCGGGCGCTGGTGGAGGAGGAGACGGCGCGCTTCGCAGCCTGGACCCGCACGGTCCACGTCGAGCCCACCATCGCCGCCCTGCGCGAGCGTGCGGAGGACGTCCGCCGCAGCGAGTCCTCGCGGCTGTCCGGACGCCTCGGCGACCTCGACGAGCGCCAGCGCCGGGCCGTGGACGCGCTCACCAGGCGGATCGTGAACACCCTGCTGCACGATCCCTCCGTGCGGCTGAAGCGCATCGCCGACGCCCGCGGCGGCGAGGGGCACGCCGCGGCCCTGCGCGAGCTGTTCGACCTGCCGGACGAGTAGTCGGCCGGGCCGGATGCTGCGCATCGCCACCCGCCGGTCGGCGCTGGCCCGCGCCCAGGCCTTCCAGGTGGGCCGCGCGCTGGCCGCCGGGGCCGGCGACAGCTTCGAGCTCGTGCCCATGGCCGCCACCGGCGACGTGCAGCCCCGGCGGGCCGTGGCCGACTTCGAGACCAAGGGCCTGTTCGTGGACACGCTCCGCCGGGCGGTGGCCTCGGGCGACTGCGACGTGGCCGTGCACTCCTACAAGGACCTGCCGACCCAGCCCGTCGACGGCCTGGTGGTGGCCGCCGTCCCGGTCCGCGAGGACCCCCGCGACCTGCTCGTGACCCGCGAGGGCCACACGCTGGAGAGCCTGCCCGAGCACGCCACGGTGGGCACCTCGTCGCAGCGGCGCTCCCTGCAGCTGCGGTGTGTCCGGCCGGGCCTGCGGGTGGTCGGGATCCGCGGCAACCTCGACACGCGCCTGCGCGCGGTCGCCGGCGGGGAGCTCGACGCCGTCGTGGTCGCCCGCGCCGGGGTGCGCCGCCTGTACGCCGACCCCTCCCACGGCGGGGTGGGCCGGATGGCCCTGCCGCTGACCACCCTGGCGCTCGAGCCCAGCGAGTGCCTTCCCGCCCCCGGCCAGGGGGCCCTGGCCGTCGAGTGCCGCACCGGCGACGAGCGGGCGCTGGCGGCCTGTCGGCTGCTCGACGACCCGGCGACGCGGCGGGCGGTCGAGGCCGAGCGCGCCTTCCTCGTC
>JALYGZ010000343.1 GCA_030776845.1 Actinomycetota bacterium | reverse complement strand
GCCCCAGCTCGGCCGCCACGGCCGACACCAGCGCGCAGGCCAGCAGCCCGGCGACCGCCGCCTTGAGACGGACCCCCTCGGGAGCCGCCGGTCGCGTGTGCTGTGTCCCCACCACGTCGGCATCCTCGCCGACGATCGGCGTGCCGCCGCGGATCCGCGGCGCCTCGGCCGTGCCCGGCGAGGCCCGGGGGCGTCTTGCTAGGCTGCGGGGCGTGGACGACCAACGGGTGCTGTCGATGGTCCTGGCGGGTGGGCGGGGCACCCGCCTGTCGCCGTTGAGCGCGGACCGGGCCAAGCCCGCTGTACCGTTCGGCGGGCATTACCGGCTGATCGACTTCGTGCTGTCCAACCTCGTCAACGCGTCCTTGTACAAGATCGTCGTGCTCACGCAGTACAAGAGCCACAGCCTCGACATGCACATCAACCGTACCTGGCGCATGTCGGCCTTCCTCGGCCACTACGTGACGCCGGTGCCGGCCCAGATGCGCCGCGGCCGGCACTGGTTCGCCGGCTCCGCCGACGCGATCTTCCAGAACTTCAACATCCTGGGCGACGAGCAGCCCGAGCACATCCTCGTGTTCGGCGCCGACCACGTGTACCGCATCGACCCGCGCCAGATGCTCCAGCAGCACGTGGAGTCCGGCGCCGGCGTGACCGTCGCGGGCATCCGCCAGCCGATCGAACAGGCGTCCCAGTTCGGCGTGATCGAGCCCGGTGAAGGGACCAGGGTCGCCGCCTTCCGGGAGAAGCCCGACGATCCCGAGGGCCTGCCCGACGCCCCGGACCAGGTCTTCGCCTCGATGGGCAACTACATCTTCACCCGGAACGCGCTGATGGAGGCCGTCGCGGTCGACGCGAAGGACGAGGAGTCCGAGCACGACATGGGCGGGGACATCCTGCCGATGATGGTCGAGGACGGCGACGCACACGTCTACGACTTCAACAGCAACGTCGTCCCGGGTGAGACTGAGCGCGACCACGCGTACTGGCGGGACGTGGGGACGCTGGACTCCTACCACGACGCGCACATGGACATGGTGTCGACCCACCCGGTCTTCAACCTGTACAACGACCGGTGGCCGATCTACACGCAGTTCATCACGCTGCCCCCCGCCCGCTTCGTCCACGAGGACGAACAGCGCAGCGGCCAGGCGTTCAACTCGATGCTCAGCGCCGGCGTGATCGTGTCCGGCGGGACCGTCCGCCGGTCGGTGATCTCTCCCGGCGTGCGGATCCACTCCAACTCGCTCGTCGAGGACTCGGTGCTGCTCAACAACGTCGACGTGGGTCGCCGGGCGGTCGTGCGCAACGCGATCATCGACAAGAACGTCAGCGTGCCGGCCGGCGTAGAGATCGGGGTCGACCCCGACCGGGACCGCGAGCGGTTCACCGTTTCGGACAACGGCGTGGTCGTCGTCGGCAAGAACGAGAAGATCCCCCAGTCCTGACCGCCCCCGCCGGCCGGCTCCCCCGTCGCCGGCGGCACGGGCCTGACGTCCGGCCAATCCGGCCCGGGGGGCGGCTCCCAATCCGACCCTGCCCACCCCTGCCCGGACGGCTATGGTGCGCCAGCGGGGGTCCGCCGGCCGTCCCATACGGGGGAAGCCACGACTCGCGGGACACGATGGCCCTTCTCGCCACTGACGGCGCGGCCACCGGTCCAGGACAGCTCCGTGGCCGTCGACGACGAGCGGAGACACCACGAGGCGACCGACGAGGCCGCTGACGAGCCCGACGACGAGCCGACCGACGGGCCGACCGACGAGGCCAGAGACGAGCCGACCGACGGGCCGACCAACGAGCCCGAGGATCGGCCGACCGACGAGGCCACCGACGAGCCCGACGACGAAACGCCGTCCCCACCCGCCGAGACCCTGGGACCGCCCGAGGACCCCGAACGGGGGCCCCCGGCGTCCGGCGACGGGTCCTGAGCGGTCGATCCCCTCAGGACTGGGTCAGGCTCTCGGCCCCCAGACGGACGTCGGGCGCGCCCAGGCGGGTCGCGTCGGCTGTGCGGTCGTCGGGCTGCTCCTGGGACTCCCGCTCCGCGGCCACCCGCGCGAGGTAGTGCTCGACCTCGCGTCGCCGTCGCTCCTCGTCCCACCCGAGCACCTCGCCCATGAGGTGGCTGACCTGCTCGGCGCACCGCTCCCCCCGGTCGAACGTCTCGATCGAGATGCGCGTCCGGCGGGTGAGCACATCGTCGAGGTGGAGAGCGGCCTCATGGGAGACCGCGTACAGCGCCTCGACGGACAGGTAGTCGTCCGCACCCTCGAGCGGCTCGCACAGGTCCGGGCGCTCGTGGACCAGGTCGAGCAACTCGGTGATGAGCGACCCGTACCTGCTGAGCAGGTGCTCGATGCGTGCGACGTGCAGGCTGCTGCCGCGCGCGAGGCGCTCGCGCTGGTTGTACAGCGCCTGGTACCCGTCCGCCCCCACCAGGGGCGTGCGGTCCGTGCAGGAGGGGGGCACCTTCTGGTCGAGGCCGTGCGCGAGCGCGTCGATCGCGTCCTTGGCCATCACCCGGTATGTGGTGTACTTCCCGCCCCCCACGGTGGTCAGCCCCGCCACGGGCTGGGAGACGGCGTGCTGGCGGCTGAGCTGGCTGGACCCCTCGGACTCGCCGGTCAGCAGGGGTCGCAGGCCCGCGTACACCCCCTCGACGTCCCGACGCGTCAGCGGCTGGACCAGGATGGCGTTCGCGTGGTCGAGCAGGTAGTCGATGTCGCGCTGGCTGGCCGCGGGGTGCGCGCGGTCCAGATCCCAGTCCGTGTCGGTCGTGCCGATGATCCAGTGCCGCCCCCACGGGATGATGAACAGCACGCTCTTCTCGGTGCGGGTGATGATGCCGACGTCGCCGTGGATGCGGTCCCTCGGCACCACCAGGTGGATGCCCTTGGAGGCCCGCACGTGGATGCGGCCACGGCCGGCCATCTCCTGGATATCGTCGATCCACACCCCGGTCGCGTTGAGCACCTGGCGCGCCCGCACCTCCAGCTCGCGGCCACCCTCGAGGTCGACGACGCGCGCGCCGGCGACCCGCTCGCCCTCCCGGACCAGTCCCGTCACGCGGGCGCTGGTGGCCATCGCCGCGCCGTAGTGCGCGGCGGTCCGGGCGACCGTGAAGGTGTGGCGCGCGTCGTCGACCTGGCCGTCGTAGTACCGGATCGCCCCCACGAGCGCGCCGGGGTCCAGCGACGGCATGAGCTGCAGGGCCCTGCGCCTGGTCAGGTGGCGGTGCATCGGCATCGTGCGGGCCCCGCCCATCGTGTCGTACAGCAGCACTCCCATGCCCACGTACAGCCGCTCCCAGAACCGGTGGTGGAGCGGGTAGATGAACGGCACCCTGCGGGCCAGGTGGGGACACAGCTCGACCAGGGACAGCCCGCGCTCCCGCAGGGCCTCGCGCACCAGCGAGAAGTCGAGCTGCTCGAGATAGCGAAGACCACCGTGGAGGAGCTTGCTGGAGCGACTGGAGGTGCCCGCCGCGTAGTCGCGGGCCTCGACGAGCGCGACCGACAGACCGCGCGTGGCCGCGTCCAGCGCCGCGCCGGCGCCGACCACTCCCCCGCCGATGACCAGGACGTCGAAGACCTCGTCGGCCATGCGCGCCAGGGCGGCGTCCCGCTCGGCGGGGCCCAACCGTCCCGCGTTCATCCCTGCTCCTCGCCCCCCGGGTGCTCGGGGCCCGGTTCTACCCGTTCCACCCCGCGACGGCCCACGGACCGGATCAGCTGTCGCTCGTGGCCTGCTCGACGATCCGGCGGGCGACGTGCTCGGGAACCTCGTCGTGGTGGTCGTAGCGCATCGACACCGTCCCCGTGCCGCTGGTGATGGACCGGAGCTCGGCGGTGTAGGTCGACATCTCCGCCTCCGGCACGTGGGCCCGGACGGTGGTCCGTCCCGGCTCGGCCGGCTCGGAGCCCTGGATCCTTCCCCGCCGCGAGGACAGGTCGCCCATGATGTCGCCGGTCAGGTCGTCGGGGACGGTGACCCCCACGTCCATGACCGGCTCCAGCAGGACCACGCCGGCCCGCTCGGCGGCCCCCCGGAACGCCAGAGAACCGGCCATCTGGAAGGCCATGTCCGACGAGTCGACCGAGTGGTGCTTGCCGTCGGTGAGGCTGACGGCGATGTCCACCATCGGGTAGCCGGCCAGCACCCCCCTCGCCATCGCCTCGCGCACCCCCTTCTCCACCGAGCCGATGTACTGGTTGGGGATCACACCCCCGACGATGCGGTCGGTGAACTCGAAGCCGCCGCCGCGCGGCAGCGGCTCCACGACGACGTGGGCCACGCCGTACTGGCCGTGCCCCCCTGACTGCTTGACGTGGCGACCCGTGGCCTCGGCGGTGCCGCGGACCGTCTCGCGAAAGGCGATGCGCTGGGGCACCTGCCGGACCGATACACCGAACTTGCGCTGCATGCGCGCGAACGTGACGTCGACATGACCGGGCCCGTACGCCCGCAGCAGCAGTTGCCTGGTCTCCGGCTCGCGCTCGACGACCAGCGACGGATCCTCCTCGCGCAGCCGCGACAGCGCCGTGGACAGCTTGTCCTCGTCTCCCGCGGATTGAGGCTCGACCCCCACGGCGTGGAACGGCGGCGGTGGCGCCACCGGCTCCACGGCGACCTGGGCCCCCCTCGCCCGCAGCACATCGCCGGTGCGGACGTCCTCCAGCTTGGCCACGGCGACGATGTCCCCGGCGGCCACCCCCTTGACGGGCGTCTGCTCCTTGCCGCGCAGAGAGAACAGCTGGCGCAGGCGGACGCTGGCCCCGGTCCGCTCCACCGTCAGCGTCACGTCCTGGTCCAGGCTCCCCGACAGGACCCGCAGGACACTGATGCGCCCCACGTACGGGTCCGACAGGGTCTTGCCGACGTACGCCGCCGTCGGCCCCGACAGCGCGGCCGCCCCGTCCCCCGCGCCGTCGGCCCGCGGGGCCGGCGACGGGCACTCGTCGACGAGGAAGTCCGCCAGCAGCCGCACTCCGACGTTGGCCTTGGCGGAGCCGCACAGCACGGGGAAGAAGCCACAGCCGGCGATGCCTCTGGCGAACACCCGCCCCAGCTCCTCGGCCCCGGGGACCTCGCCCTCCAGATACCGCTCCAGCAGGTCGTCGTCGTTCTCCACGATCGCCTCGACGAGCAGCTCCCGGTTGACGTCCGCCTGCTCGTGGCGTGCGTCGGGCACCGGCACCTCGACGGGGACGCCGTCCTTGAGCTGCACGGCCGCGAAGTGCAGCAGGTCGATGACGCCGTCGAACTCGTGCTCGACGCCCATCGGCATGTGGACCGGCGCCAGACGCCTGCCGCAGCGCTCTCGCAGGGCGTCCACGTTGGCCTGGTAGACAGCCCGGGGGGCGTCGAGCTTGTTCAAGAAGACCAGTCGCGGCAGGCCGATCCGCTCGCAGGTCGCCCACAGCTCGTCATGCTGGGGCTGCACCCCGGCGGCCGCGTCGACGACGAAGACCGCCACGTCGGCCGCGCGCAGGGCGGGAAAGGCGTCGCCGATGGACTCGGGGGCGCCCGGCGCGTCGAGCAGGTTGACGCGGTGGTCGCGCCAGGAGACGGTTGCCACGGCCAAGCCCAGCGAGCGGCCGGCGTCGCGCTCCTCGGGCTCGAAGTCCAGCGTCCCGCCGCGGGCGCCGCCGTCGCCCGTCAGTCCCAGCAGCGCCTCGGCCAGGGCGGTCTTGCCGGTGCCCCCGTGGCCGAGCAGGACCACGTTGCGGATACGTGTGGAGTCGATCGGTCCCTCGGTGGTCACCTGCGCCTCCTTGTGCGGCCCGGGGCCCTGTCCCGGCCGCGTCCCCCCGCCCGCACGGACGGCTTCGCGAGCCGTTCATGGTAGGCGCGCGCGTAGGCGTTGGACAGGCGCAGATGGGGGGGACGCGGCCCCTGGTGACGGTCGGCCCGGGCTCACGCCCTGGTGCGCAGCCGCGCGACGACGTGGTCGACACAGCGCGTCAGCCTCTCGACGTCGATCTGGTCGACGGCCGGGAACACGCCGAAGCGCAGCTGGTTGCGCCCCAGCCTGCGGTAGGCCTCGGTGTCGACGACGCCGTTGGCCCGCAGCGCCGCGCTGACGCCACCCGCGTCCACGGAGTCGTCGAGGTCGACGGTGCAGACGACGTCGCTGCGCTTGGCGGGATCGGCGACGAACGGGCGCGCGTAGTCGGACTCGGCCGCCCACTCGTACACGTGGGCCGCCTTGACGGCGCAGTCCTTGGCCGCCGAGGCCAGCCCGCCGCGCTCGTTGAGACGCTCCAGCTGCTCCGCCAGCAGGTACAGGGCTGCGACGGACGGCGTGTTGTGGGTCTGCTCCCTGCGCGCCTCGTCGACCGCCAGGCCCAGGTCCAGCATCGCCGGGATGTGCCGCGCGGCGCGCAGTTCCTCGATTCGGGCCAGGGCGGCCGGTGACAGCAGCGCGATCCACAGACCGCCCTCGCCCGCGAAGCACTTCTGCGGGGAGAAGTAGTACGCGTCGCAGTGGGCCAGCGTGACGGGCAGACCCCCCGCGGCGCTCGTGGCGTCGACGGCCACGATGCCCTCGTCCGACGGCCTCGTCACCGGCATGGCCACCCCGGTGGACGTCTCGCAGTGCGTGAGCGCGTAGAGGTCGACCCCGTCGACGCGGCCGAGGGTCGGATGGTCCCCGTAGGCCGACTCGACGGTCACCGGGTCCTCCAGGAACGGCATCGCGGCGACCTGGCGGGCGAACTTCGCGGAGAACTCGCCGAACACCGCGTGGACACTGCGCCGGCGTACCAGGCAGTACCCCGCGGCGTCCCAGAACAGGGTCGCGCCGCCGTTGCCCAGCGCCACCTCATAGCCTTCGGGCGGGGAGAAGAAGGCGGCCATGCCCTCACGGACGCGGCGGACCAGGTCCTTGACGGGCAGTCGGCGGTGGCTGGTCCCCAGAAGGGAGGGCGCGGCCGCCGCCAGGCGCGCGACGGCTTCCTGGGGGACCTTCGACGGACCGCAGCCGAAGCGCCCGTCGGCGGGCAGCAGGGCCGGGGGGATCCGGATGTCCGCGGGGTTCATCCCCCCAGCCTAGGTGGGGCTGATCGGCGCGTACCGGTCGGCCAGGGGCTGCCCGCACAGCTCGGCCACGCGCGCGTGCACGCGCTGGGTGAACTCCCGGCGCGACCGGGGGTCCTCGCGCGGCGCCGCGAGCGGCTGGTCGAAGCGCACCCTGACCAGGCC
>JALYGZ010000342.1 GCA_030776845.1 Actinomycetota bacterium | reverse complement strand
TACCGGGCCCGGGCGCGGGCGGCGGGCCTCGCCGGCGTCAGCGTCCTGCCGCTGACCCTGGCCGACGGGCGGACCGCGGCCGTCGAGCTGTACGAGACCGGTGCCCCGGTCCTGGACCCGGCGCACCTGGCCGTCGCGCACCTGCTGACCCACGTCGCCGCCGCCTACCTCCGCACCGCCGCCGGGGTGGACGGGCTCCGGCGCGCCGGCGAGCGCGGCTGGGGACTGGCACTGCACGACGCCCTCACGGGCCTGCCGAACCGCCTGCTGCTGATCGAGCGGGTACGGCACGCGCTGGGCCGGGCGCCACGCGAGGCGCTGCGACCGGCGGTGCTGTTCTGCGACCTCGACGGCTTCAAGGCCGTCAACGACCGCTTCGGCCACACCGCCGGTGACCAGTTCCTGATAGCGGTGGTCGACCGGCTCCTGGGGACGCTGCGCCCGGGCGACACGCTGGCCCGGATGGGCGGCGACGAGTTCGTCGTCCTGTGCGAGGACGCCCGCACGACCTCGGACGCCGTCGCGGTGGCGCGCCGCCTGCTCACCGCGCTCGCGCCGCCGCTGCAGATCGGCCACCGCCGCGCCGCCCTGTCGGCCAGCGTGGGCGTGGCCGTCAGCCACGGGGTTCGCGAGGACGCCCACGGCCTGCTGCGCCGGGCCGACCTGGCCATGTACCGGGCGAAGCGGCGTGGGGGCGCCCGCTTCGTGCTGGCCCGCCGCAGCGCTATCGGCGGCGCGCGACGTCACGGGCGAGCAGCGCCACGACCAGCAGGATCGCCACCGTCAGCGCCAGTCGCAGCAGGCCCGCGACGGCGGTGACGACCAGGTAGGCGACGAGGAGCACGAGCGCCAGGAACAGCAGGCCGCCGCTGCGCCCGGCCCCCCCGGGCACGGTCATACCGGACACCGGTCGACGCGGGCGCGCATACGCGGGATGCTACGCGCGGCCGGTCTGCGGCAGCGACCCGATCGGCCGACGGATACCCTGACAGGCGGACGTCACGACAGGAGCGCGGCGATGGGTCTGATGAGACGGCTGTCGATGGTCTTCCGGTCCAAGGCCAGCAGGGCGCTGGATCGGGCCGAGGACCCGCGTGAGACCCTCGACTACTCCTACGAGCGCCAGCTGGAGATGCTGCAGAAGGTCAAGCGCGGGGTCGCCGACGTCGCCACGTCCCGCAAGCGCGTCGAGCTGCAGATGCAGCAGCTGTCGCGCTCGCAGGAGAAGCTTGACGACCAGGCCCGCCAGGCGGTGGCGGCCGGGCGGGAGGACCTGGCCCGCGAGGCGCTGACGCGCAAGGCGGCGATCGGCCAGCAGCTGGCCGGGCTGCAGGCCCAGCACGAGCAGCTGCAGGGCGAGGAGACCAAGCTCACCATGGCCACGCAGCGCCTGCAGTCCAAGGTCGACGCCTTCCGCACCCGCAAGGAGACGATCAAGGCGACCTACACGGCCGCGGAGGCCCAGACCCGCATCGGCGAGGCGGTGTCGGGCATCTCCGAGGAGATGGGCGACGTGGGCCTAGCCGTCGAGCGGGCGGAGAACAAAACCCTGGAGCTGCAGTCACGCGCCGGCGCCGTCGACGAGCTGATGGCCTCCGGCGCGCTGGACGACCTCACCGCCTCGAGCGACCCGATCCAGGCCGAGCTGGACCGGGTGACCGCCGACAACTCCGTGGACACGGAGCTGGCGCGCCTCAAAGGCGAGCTCGGCGCCGGCGAGGAGCAGTCGGCGATCGAGACCGGAGGTGAGGAGCGGTGATCGTCCGCATCCTGGGAGAGGGGCAGTTCGACGTCCCCGATTCCGCGCTCGACGAGCTCAACGCGCTGGACGACGGGCTCGTGGACGCGGTTGAGGCCGGCGACGTCGACCGCTTCTCGGTGGCCCTCGGCCAGCTGCTGGCCGGGGTCCGCGCTGCCGCCACGCCCCACCCGCCCGACGCGCTCGACCCTTCCGACCTGGTCCTGCCCGGGCCGGACACGACCCTGGACGAGGTCCGCGAGCTGCTCAGCGACGAGGGACTCATCCCGGGCTGACCCACCGACCGACACCTGCCCGCCACGTCAACAGGAACCGTCATGGCACGCACCCGCTTCGCCCCCGACCGTGGTCTGTCGACCCGCATGCTCGTCACCATGTTCCTGCTGGGGCTGTTGTACGTCGCGTTCGTCGGCGTCCTGCTGGCCGTCGCCAGGTCGGCGGTCGTCGCCCTGGTCATCGCGGCCGGCTTCCTGCTGTTCCAGTACTTCGCGTCCGACCGCATCGCGCTGTTCGCCATGGGCGGCAAGGAGGTCGAACCGCGCCAGGCGCCGCAGCTGCATGCCATCATCGACCGGCTGTGCGCGCTCGCCGACATGCCCAAACCGAGGGTCGCGGTCGCCGACGTGGACATGCCCAACGCGTTCGCGACCGGCCGCAACCCCTCCCACGCCGTGGTCTGCGTGACGACCGGCCTGATGCGACGCCTCGACGAGCCTGAGGTGGAGGCCGTCCTGGCCCACGAGCTCTCGCACGTCGCCCACCGCGACGTCGCGGTCATGACGATCGCGAGCTTCCTGGGCATCGCCGCCGGGCTGGTCACCCGCTTCGCCTTCTACTCGGGGATGTTCGGCGGGCGCAACCGCGAGGGCGGCGCGCCGGTCATCCTGGTCGTCATGCTCGTGTCGATCGTGGTCTACGCCCTGAGCTTCCTGCTCACCCGGGCGCTGTCGCGTTACCGGGAGCTGTCGGCCGACCGGGCCGGCGCGATCCTCATCGGGCGCCCGTCGACGCTCGCCTCCGCCCTGACCAAGGTCAGCGGCCAGATGGCCCGCATCCCCAGCCGGGACCTGCGCCGGGCCGAGCCGCTCAACGCGTTCTTCTTCACGCCGGCCCTGTCGAAGGACTTCAGCCTGTCGTCGCTGTTCTCCACCCACCCGAGCCTGCCGCGCAGGCTGGAGCAGCTGTCGCGGCTGGAGAACGAGCTCGGCCGCGCCTGACGGTCGCCGACAGGGCCCGCCATGGCCAGGTGGCTGGACGCGCTGCTGGGGCGCACCAGGCCCAGGCAGCCCGACCTCGACGCCCTGTTCTCGCTGCCCGGCGCCGCGGTGACCCTGGAGGCCGCGGCCGGCCTGCGCCCCACCGGAAAGGCCGGCGTGTGCTTCAAGCCAGCGTCGGGCCGGGCCTTCGAGCAGACCGGCGGCGAGTTGGACGACCTGTTGGCCTTCGCGGCCCGGGAGTCCGGGAGCAGGCTGTCGACCAGCGACGACACCTACGGCTACCGCTGGATCGTGGTCGACGATCCTGACCTGGAGGACGTCGTCACCGCCGCCCACATGGTCAACACAACGCTGAAGGAGCGGGGTTTCGGGCCGCAGCTACTGTGCTCGGTGTTCGGCTTCGCCCGACCCGCCGGCGCCGACCCGTGCCACCTGGTCTACCTGTACAAGCGGGGCACCTTCTACCCGTTCGCCCCCCGGGCCGGCGAGCGGCGCGACAACGAGCTGGAGCTTCGGGTGCGGGGAGCGGTGGACGACGAACTTCCCGTCGAGGACGACCTGACGCGCTGGTTCCCGCTGTGGGGAGCTCCCGTCTAGCCGATCCGCCGCGCGCCGCGGCCCCGACCGCTCGGGGCGGTCTGCCGCTGAAGCCGGGCGCGCACGCGCCCGGCGGCCCGGGTCAGCGCGTCCCGCCAGATCCGGTCGAAGTACTCGTCCGAGCTGACCTGGCCGGTGACCCACCGCCGGCCGAGCTCGGTGACGACCGGGCCCTGCATCATCGGTGCCATCGCGCTCATGCTACCCCGTGTGCCGCCCCCCGAGTCCGGGCCACCGCCAGACCCGCGCCGAGCAGGTGGGCCAGCGCCCGGGTGACCATGAGATCTGTCTCGTCCAGCCCGCCCGGGTCGGGGGCGTCGACGGTCAGCAGCCCGAAGGCCCGGCCGTCGGCGAACACGGCGACGCTGACGAAGGCCCCGTACCCGCCGGGGCGGTCGCCGACGTCGGCGACCAGCAGCGAGTCGCGACGCTCGACGAGGCCGTGCGCGACGTCGGCGGCGGCGTCGTGGCCGGGGCGCAGGACCCGGGTCGGCCGGTCGGCCCGGCCCGTCCACGCCGTGGGGGCGAGCGCGTCGTCCGACAGCGTGTAGTAGACGCTGCGGGTGCGCTGGCCGCCGC
>JALYGZ010000341.1 GCA_030776845.1 Actinomycetota bacterium | reverse complement strand
GCGCGACGGCACCCACGTCGACCGCCCCGACGTCGCCTGCCTGCGGGGGCGGTCGGTGACCGTCGCCGGCGACGCGGTCCGCCACGACGTCGACGGCGAGGTCCTCGGCCCCACCGCCTCACGCACCTACCGGGTCGTCCCCGCGGCCTGGCGGCTGCTGGCGAGCTGAGGGCGGGTCAGCGGGGGGGGGGCATGCTCAGCCCGCCGTCGAGCGCACCACACTGCCGTTGAGCATGGGGTTCTCCACGCTGTGGCGCGTCAGGGCGGCGAACTCCGCGGGACGTCCCAGGCGACGCGGGTGCAGGGCCTGTCCGCCCAGCGACGCCCGCGCCGGCTCGGGCAGCCCCGCGAGCATGGGCGTGTCGAAGATGCCCGGCGCGATCGTCGTGCACCGGCCCAGGTGCTCGGCGAGCTCCCGGGCGACCGGCACCGTCAGGCCGGCCACCCCGGCCTTGGAGGCGGCGTACGCGGCCTGTCCCACCTGGCCCTCGAACGCGGCCACCGACGCGGTGTTGACCAGCACGCCGCGCTCGCCGTCGTCGGGCTCGTTGCGGACCATCGCCGCCGCCGCCAGCCGCACGACGTTGAAGGTACCGACGAGGTTGATGTCGACGACGTCGGCGAAGCGGTCGAGGGGCAGCGGCTCCCGCCCCCCGAGCACCCGGCCCGTCGACGCGACGCCCGCGCAGCTGACGGCCACGTGCAGGCCGCCGAAGCGCTCGACGGCCAGGTCGACCGCGGCCTGGACCTGTCGGGTGTCCGTGACGTCCGCGGTGACGAGCGCCGCCCGCTCCCCCAGCGCCCCGACCCGGTCGCTCCCCACGACGTCGGCGGCGACGACGCTGGCGCCGGCGTCCAGGAGCCCGCGGACCGTCGCGGCGCCCAGGCCGGACCCGCCACCGGTGACCAGGGCCACCTTGCCCTCCAGCCGCACGCCGCCCCCTCGCCGGTCGCCTGCCGGCAGGCTAACGGCCCGGCTTTGCGGCCGGGGACGGGCGGTGGGACGATGGCGGCCATGACGAGCACCACCGACCGGACCTGGTCCCCGTCGATCTGGCAGACCCTGCCCGCGGGGCAGCAGCCCGACTGGCCCGACCCCCACGCCCTGCAGGCGGCCCTTCGCGAGCTGGCCTCCCAGCCGCCGCTGGTCTTCGCCGGGGAGTGCCGGACCCTGCGCGAGCAGCTGGCCCGCGTGGCCGCCGGGGAGGCGTTCCTGCTGCAGGGCGGCGACTGCGCGGAGACGTTCGCGGCCTTCAGCGCCGACGGCATCCGTGACAAGCTCAAGGTGCTGCTGCAGATGGCGGTCGTGCTCACGTACGCCGCCCAACTGCCGGTCGTCAAGGTCGGGCGCATCGCCGGGCAGTTCGCCAAGCCCCGGTCGGCGCCGACCGAGACCGTGGGCGGCGCGGTCCTGCCGACCTACCGCGGCGACGCCGTGAACGCCGTCGAACCGTCCGAGCGCGCCCGAACCCCCGACCCCCGGCGGCTCGTGCGCGTCTACCACCAGGCGGCCGCGACCCTCAACCTGTTGCGGGCCTTCACCCGCGGCGGCTTCGCGGACCTGGAGAAGGTCCACGACTGGAACCAGGAGTTCGTCGCGGCTAGTCCCCAGGGCAAGCGCTACGCCGCGCTGGCCGACGAGATCAGCCGGGCGCTGCGCTTCCTGCAGGCCTGCGGCGTGGACGTGCGCAACGACCCCATCTTCCACACCGTCGACTTCTGGACGTCCCACGAGGCGCTGCTGCTGGGCTACGAGGAGGCGCTGACGCGGCGCGACTCACTGACGGGCGACTGGTACGACTGCAGCGCGCACCTGCTGTGGGTGGGCGAGCGCACCCGCCGGCCCGACGGGGCGCACGTGCGCTTCCTGTCGGGGGTGGGCAACCCGGTGGGCGCCAAGCTCGGGCCGACCGCCACGCCCGACGACGTCGACGCGCTGGCGGCCGTGCTCAACCCGGACAACGAGCCGGGCCGCCTGACGCTCATCACCCGCATGGGCGCCGCACACGCCGAGGAGACCCTGCCACCGCTCGTGCGCCACGTCCGCGACCGGGGCCTGGGGGTCGTGTGGTCGTGCGACCCGATGCACGGCAACACCTTCGTGGCCGACAGCGGCTACAAGACCCGTCACCTGTCCGACGTGCTCACGGAGCTGCGCGTGTTCTTCGGCGTCCACGCGGCCGAGGGGACGGTCCCCGGGGGGGTCCACGTGGAGCTGACCGGCGAGGACGTCACCGAGTGCCTCGGCGGGGCACAGGGCATCGCCGACCTGGACCTGCACTACCGCTACGAGACGGCCTGCGACCCGCGCCTGAATAACAAGCAGGCGCTCGAGCTGGCCTTCCAGATCGCCGAGATGCTCCGGGCCTGAGCGCCGGGGTCAGAAGCGGCAGGGGCCCGTGCCGACCACGCGGTCGCGGGCGGTCGCGCGGTCCACGTCGTCGTGCACCCGGTCGGCGGCCAGCGCGTAGCCGACCCGGGGCACGTCCGCGCCCCCGGCGAACACCACCCCCCCGACCTGCCCGTCGCTTGTGACGAAGGGCCCACCGGAGTCGCCGCGGTGCACGGCCGCGGTGAGCACGAGTACCTGCCGGATCGCCGGCCGCCGGCCGTAGATATCCCGGCCGCGGGCGCTGACGCGCGCCCGCACCCGCGCGGCCCGGACCGTCAGCCGGCGGCGCCCGCCCGCGTAGCCCAGCGTCGCCCCCTGGATGCCCCGGCCCGGCTCGGAGTCCTCCCAGGCGATGGCCGGGGCGCGCACCCCCGGCGCCGACAGCACCGCGAGGTCGAGTCGGGGATCGTAGTGGACCACCTGCGCGGCATACGCGCCGGTCCGGTCCCGCACCGACACGTCGCCGGCCCCCGCCACGACGTGGGCGTTGGTCACGACGAAGTCCCCGGACGTGACGAAGCCGCTGCCTGCCGACGTCGCCCCGCAGCCGGTCGCCTGGACCTGGACCGTCGAGCGGCTGCCCGCCGCGGCGGCCGAGCGCACCGCCCGCTCGTCGGCCTGACCCACCGGCGGGGCGGTCGTGTCGTCCAGCGGGCCGGCGAAGACCTGCGGAAAGCCCTGCTCGTCCAGGTACGTGCCCACCCGCGCGACGACCTCGGGGGCCGGCGGCAGGGTGCGTTGGATGGACGTGACGATCCGCGACCGGCGGATCTCCCGCGCCAGGGTGGGCGACGGGCCCTGCACCAGCACCGACGCGAGCAGCCAGACCGAGCCGACCAGGGCGGCCACGCCGACCATGACCCCCGCGAGGCGGTCCACCGGCGCGGCGCCCAGCGCCCCGGCGGCGGCGCGCAGGCGCGCCCCCACGGAGAACCCCACCGCCTGGCCCAGCAGCAGGCCGGCGAGCATCAGCGATACCGTCAGCAGCGCCAGGGTCGGACCGGGCCCGTCGACGAACCGCGCGGCCAGCTCGGGCGCGAAGCGCGCCCCCGCCAGCAGGCCGGCGACGGCCCCCCCGAACGCGGCGATCTGGGAGACCGCTCCCTGTCGCGCCCCCCGGACAGCCGCGTACGCCAGCAGGACCACCAGCGCGAGGTCGACGAGGTTCATCGTCGCATGGGTCCCATCGCCGCAACTGTACGGGCGGCGCGGCTACGGTGAGGCGGCGATGATCGGCCTGTCGGACGTGTCCGCGGCGGCCCGTCGCCTGGACGGCGTCGCCCATCGCACGCCGGTGCTGACGTCGCGCACCCTCGACGCGATCACCGGGGCGACCGTCTGGCTGAAGGCTGAGCCCCTCCAGCGCACGGGGTCGTTCAAGTTCAGAGGCGCCTACAACGCGCTCGCGTCGCTGAGCCCGGCGCAGCTGCGCGCCGGTGTCGTCGCCTACTCCTCGGGCAACCACGGTCAGGCGGTGGCGCTGGCCGCCCGCGTGCTCGGCACGCGGGCGGTGATCGTCATGCCCGACGACTCCGCCGCCGCCAAGGTGGCCGCCACCTCCGGCTACGGGGCCGAGGTCGTCCGCCACGACCCGCGGCGCCGGCGGGAGGACGTCGCCGCCCGGATCGCCGCCCGCAGGGGCCTGCGGCTCATGCGTCCCTACGACGACCCCGCCGTGATGGCGGGGCAGGGCACGGTCGCCCTGGAGCTGGTCGAGCAGGTCGGCGACCTCGACGACCTGCTGGTGTGCGTGGGCGGGGGCGGGCTCATCGCCGGGTGCTCGACGGCGGCGACCGGGCTGTGCCCGGGGATCCGCGTCGTCGGTGTGGAGCCGTCCGGGGCCGACGACACCTTCCGCTCCCTGCGGGCCGGTCGCCGGGTGGGCGTGGAGCCGCGCACCATCGCCGACGGCCTGCGAGTCCCGGTCCCCGGCCGGTTGACGTTCCCCGTCAACCGGCGGCTCGTCGACGAGATCGTACGGGTCGACGACGACCGCATCGTCGAGGCCATGGGCTTCCTGTTCGACCGCCTCAAGCTCGTCACGGAGCCCAGCGGCGCCTGCGCCGTCGCCGCGCTGCTCGCCTCCGGCGGACGTTTCGCCGGCCGGCGGGTCGGTGTCACCGTCTCCGGCGGCAACGTGGGGCTGGCCCGCTTCTGCCGGCTCACGGATGCCTCACGCGCTTAGACCAGGGTGCGGATCTTCCCCTCGGAGGCGTGCAGGACGGCGCGCGCGGCCCCGTGCAGCGCCTGGTGGTGACGGCGGAATACCTCCACCTCGTCGGTGGACCGCCCCGGCGCCGGCGGCGCCTGTGACGCGTCGTCGACGTCGAGAGCGGCCAGCTCCGCGTCCCAGTCGATGTCGGCGGCGGCGCTCTTCAGATGCATGCTGGGCGCCTGCAGCAGCGCCCGCTCCAGGTCCTGGATCAAGGTCAGCACCACGTCGGTGGTCGTGCGCACCCCCGGCGTGGTCAGCAGGTGCAGCGCCTGCAGCTTGCGCATCGCCATCGCCATGATCAGCTGCGGGTCGCCCAGCTCGCTGACGGCCGAGTCGATCCCGCGCAGGTCCAGCGACACGACCCCGGGGACGTCGAACCAGTCGCGCAGCAGGCCGAACAGCACCTCCGCGGAGGTGCGCACCGCCAGCAGCTCCCGCGGCTTGGGGATCTCCTCCATGCAGGCGGAGGCTATACCGTGACCCCTGTCATGGACGACGCAAGCGCGCTGCTCATCACGGTCACCGGCCGCGACCGGCTGGGACTGACCTCCCGGCTCGCGGCGGCCCTGGCCGAGCAGCAGGCGCGCGTGCTCGACATGGAGCAGGTGGTCATCCGCGACCGGCTGACGCTCGGCATACTCGTGTCCCCCGGTGTCGACGAGCAGACCACCCGGCAGGCGGTGCGGGCAACGGCCGCCGAACTTGGTGTCGACGTCGACTTCACCTCGATGGCGGCGCGACGGCCCCGTGCGGCCACCCACCGCCACTACGTCACCCTGCTCGGCCAGCCCCTGCGCACCTGTGCGATCGCCGGCGTCACCGCGCGCATCGCCGGCTGCGGCGCCAACATCGACCGCATCGTGCGGCTGTCGCGCTACCCGATCACGAGCTTCGAGCTCCTCGTCTCCGGCGGGGACCCCGAGCGGCTGCGCTCTGAGCTCGCCACCGAGGCCGCGGCCCAGCGCGTCGACGTGGCGGTGCAGCCCGCGAGCCTGTCTCGGCGGGCCAAGCGTCTGGTCTGCCTCGACGTCGACTCGACCCTGGTCCAGGGCGAGGTGATCGAGACCCTGGCACGCCGGGCCGGCTGCGACGACGACGTGGCGGCGATCACGGCGGCGGCGATGGAGGGCGAACTGGACTTCGAGCAGTCCCTGCGCCGGCGCGTCGCGCTGCTCGAGGGACTGCCCATCGAGGCCGTGCACCAGGTGCGCGACGCGGTGACGCTCACGCCGGGGGCGCGCACCCTGGTGCGCACCCTGCGGCGGCTGGGGTTCGTCGTCGTCGCCGTCAGCGGCGGGTTCACCGTGGTCACCGACTGGCTGCGCGACGAGCTGGGACTGGACTACGCGGCCGGCAACGTCCTGGAGGTCGCCGACGGCCGGCTCACCGGCAGAGTCCGCGGCGCGGTCGTGGACCGGGCGATGAAGGCGCTCTTGCTGGAGCGGTTCGCCAGCGCCGCAGGGGTCCCCCTGTCGCAGACGGTGGCGGTCGGTGACGGGGCCAACGACCTGGACATGCTGGCCCGGGCTGGGCTGGGGATCGCCTTCAACGCCAAGCCGGTCGTCCGGCGCGCTGCGGACACCGCGGTCAGCGTCCCCTACCTGGACGCGGTGCTGGCCGTGCTGGGGATCACCCGCGAAGACATGGACGACGCCGACGCGGAGGGGACGGCTGACCACCCCCTCCCCTGAGCGGGGTGGTCAGCGCTGCTCGGCCACCGCCTCGGCGGCGCCCTGCTCGGTCGTGGCCCCCTCGTGCGCCATGTGCCCGCCCCGGTCCTCCAGGTGGGCCCGCACGAACCACTGGTACATCTCCAGCTTCTCGCTCTGCTCGATCAGCATGTCCTGGCTGATCAGGTCCAGGTCGTCGAACTTCTCGATCGCCTGGCGGTGGTCGCTGATGATGCCCCGGTAGACGACGTCCAGGGCGGCCAGATGCTCCTGGGTGGGGGCCCTGCCGATGCTGTAGTCCTCCCAGGAGCGGTGCTTCGCCACATAGCCCGGGGTCCCGGCGGGCTCGTAGCCCAGGGTGGCGATCCGCTCGGCGAGATCATCGCTCATCAGCCGCACCGCGTCCACCTGCGGGTCGAGCATCTCGTGCACCCCGATGAACGTCGGCCCCACCACGTTCCAGTGGATATGCTTCAACGTCAGCTGGAGGTCGATCATCGCGTTGAGACGCGCCTGCAGGGTCTCGGCGACCTGCCGAGCCGCCTCCGGTTCCATGCCCGGGACCGTGTACCTGTCAGCCATGACCAGTCCTGTCGATCGGCGATGTCGCGGCGACTGCCCGCGATGCTGCCCGAACCGCCCCGCCCCTATGCCTGCCGCCGGTTGACGCCCGGCCCGGGCGGACGCAGCGTGGGACCGGCCGCGCGAGCCGCGGCCACGTCGCGGCAGCAAGGACCTGTTCATGGTCGAGCCCACCTCCCGCCGCGCGCGGGCGATCACCGAGTCGGTGACCCTGGCGATCACCGCCAGGGCCAGGGCCCTGCGCGCGGCCGGGGAGGACGTCATCGGCTTCGGGGCCGGCGAGCCGGACTTCGCCACACCCGAGCACGTCGTCGCCGCGGCGCAGCGCGCCTGTGCCGACCCCGCCATGCACCGCTACAGCCCGGCCGGGGGGCTGCCGGCGCTGCGGGAGGCGATCGCGGCGGCCACCCGACGCAACTCGGGCCTGGACGCCCGGCCCGACGAGGTCGTCGTCGCCAACGGCGGCAAGCACGCGCTGTACAACGTCTTCCAGGCGCTCGTGGACCCCGGCGACGAGGTGCTGCTGCCCGCCCCCTACTGGGTCAGCTACCCCGAGCAGGCCCGCCTGGCCGGCGCCGAGGTCGTATGCCTGCCCACCGACGTCGCGTCGGGCTTCCGCGTGGGCGTCGACCAGCTCGAGGCGGCCCGCACCCCGCGCACCAAGCTGCTCGTATTCTGCTCGCCGTCGAACCCCACGGGCGCGGTGTACCCGCCCGAGCAGGTCGCCGCGATCGGCCGCTGGGCGGCCGAGCACGGCGTGTGGGTCGTGTGCGACGAGATTTACGAGCACCTGGTCTATGGGGACGCGCGGCACGTGAGCCTGCCCGTGGTGGCGCCCTCCGCCCGGGAGCGCTGCGTCGTCGTCAACGGCGTCGCCAAGACCTACGCCATGACCGGGTGGCGTGTCGGCTGGTCGATCGCGCCACCGCCGGTCACGCGGGCCATGCTGCGACTGCAGAGCCACGTCACGTCGAACGTGGCCAACGTCTCCCAGGCCGCCGCCCGCGCCGCGCTGGACGGGCCCCTCGACGCGGTGTCGCGGATGCGCGCGACCTACGAGCGGCGCCGCACCCTGGCCCACCAGCGACTCGACAGCCTGCCCGGCGTCCAGTGCCCGCTGCCCGACGGCGCCTTCTACCTGTTCCCGTCCGTGGCGGGAGTGCTGGGCGGTCCCGTGGCGGGCCGCACCGCGCACAGCAGCCTGGAGCTGTGCGACGTGCTGCTGGAGACGGCCAGGGTGGCGCTGGTGCCGGGCGAGGGCTTCGGCGCGCCGGGCTGCCTGCGGCTGTCCTACGCCCTGTCCGACGAGGAGCTGGCCACCGGCCTGGACCGCATCGCCGACGTCCTGGGCTGAAAGGCGCGCTCAGCGCTCGACGAAGTGCTCGCGCATGGCGTGGACATCGTCGTCGCCGCCCATCACGACGAGCACGTCGCCGGCGTGCAGCCGCGAGCCCGGTTCCGGATGGGTGTCGAGCCAGCCGCCCTCGGCGTGGTGGACCGCCAGCACCGTGCACCGGTGACGCTCGCGCAGCCCCGCCCCCTCCAGGGTCGCGCCGGCCAGCTCGGAGCCCTCCCGGACCGGCACCTCGTCCAGGGTGTACTCGATGCCGCCCGCACCGAGGCCGTCGAGGAAGTCCGCGACCACCGGCCGGGTGAGGATCTGGGCGATCCGCCGCCCCCCGATGGTGGTCGGTGAGATGACGCGGTCCGCGCCGGCGCGGCGCAGCTTGGCCTCGTTCTCGTCGGCCTTGGCCCGCGCCACCACGGTCAGGTCCGGCCGCAGGCCCTTGGAGGTGAGCACGATGAGGACGTTGTCGGCGTCGCTGTTGACGCAGGAGACCAGGGCGCGGGCGCGCGGCAACCCGGCGGCCTCGAGCACGTGCTCCGCGGTCGCGTCGCCCAGCACGAACAGGCACCCGTCGTCGCGCACCAGGTCCGTGCGGCGCTCGTCGGCGTCGACGACGACGAAGGAGGTCCCCTGCGCCTCGCCCAGCGACAGGGCGACGTGCCGGCCCACCCGCCCGTACCCGCAGACGATGACGTGGCCGTGGAGCCGGCCGATCCTGCGGTCCATGCGCCGCCTTTCGAACTCGTGGCCCAGGTGACCCTCCACCACCACCTCGACGGCGGAGAACGCCGAGTAGGAGGCGCTTCCCACGCCCGCGACGATCAGGCCCACCGTGAAGATCTCCGCCGCCGGCGTCAGGCTGACGACCTCCCTGAAGCCCACGGTCGAGACGGTGATGACGGTCATGTACAGCGCGTCGATCCAGCCCAGGTCCAGCAGGAGGCGGTAGCCGACGACGCCGACGGCCAGGGCGCCGAAGAAGAACGACACGGAGACGCGCAGCCGGCGCAGCTGCGGGGAGAGGCCGGCGCCCCTCCCGGCCCGGGGACGGGCGGGCGCCCGGGACATGGCCACCGCGCATCCTCCGCCCGTCGGGCCTGCGGACGCATCGTGCCACAGGTGGCGCCGGCGGCGGCCGACGCCGCGCCACGGCTGCCCGGTCGGAGGGTAGCCTGAACCCTCGGCCGGGCGGGGCAGGTCCCGGGCGCTGCGAGAGCCAGGAGGAGACGACCGACGATGGCGGAGTTCCGCCTCACGAGCCCGGCGTTCGAGCACGACCGGTCCCTGCCGGTGCGCCACACCGGGGAGGGTGACGACGTCTCGCCCCCGCTCGAGTGGTCCTCCTGTCCGGAGGGGACCCGGGAGCTCGTGCTGATCTGCGACGACCCGGACGCCGAGGCCGGCGTGTTCACGCACTGGGTCGTCTACGGGGTCTCCCCCGACGACAAGGGGCTGCCGGAGGCGGTGCCGCGCGATGCCATCATCGACGAGCCCGTGCCGCTGGTGCAGGGCCTGAACGAGTTCGGCGAGTCCGGCTACAACGGCCCGGTGGCCGACGAGGACCGCGGCCCCCACCGGTACTTCTTCCGCCTGTTCGCGCTCGACACGGAGCTGGACGTGCCCCCGGGGGCCACCCGCGCCGAGATCCGCAACGCCGCCAAGGGCCACGTGATCGGCACCGCGGAGCTCGTCGGCATTGCCTGAGCCGGGCGGGGGTCGGCCGGGCGACGCCGACCCCGGGGTGGGCCACACGCCGACGTGGCAGCGTCGTTTCCGGGCCCCCCGGTTCTGTCTGCCCTCGTGGGCGGTGGCCGCGCCGGACCGCTGCGCCTACGCGACCAACGCCTCCGGCGTCTGGCAGGTCGTCTCCTGGGACCGGGCGCACGACCGGCACACCGTGCTGACCGACAAGCCGACGGGCGTCACCCGCGGGCGCCCCCTGCCCGACGGCAGCGGGGTGGTGTGGTTCGACGACCACGCGGGCGACGAGGTCGGCCGCTACGTCGTCACCCCCTTCGACGGCGGCCCGGTTCGCCCACTGGCGCCTGCGGTGGCGCCGGGCTGGTCGGGCGGCCTGTCGCTGCGCGAGGGGCGGCTGGCCGTCGGTGCCGCCGGTCGCGACGGCTTCACCATCCACGCCGGCGACCAGGAGGGCACGCGGCGCATCTACCACCATCGCCAGCAGGCGGCGGTCGGGGGGCTGAGCCGCGACGGCGCCCTGCTGGCGATCAGCCACAGCGAGCACGGCGACGCGAGGCACCCCGACCTGCGGATCGTCGACCCGCTCGGGGGGGCCGCGGTCGCCGATCTGGCCGACGG
>JALYGZ010000340.1 GCA_030776845.1 Actinomycetota bacterium | reverse complement strand
TGCGCTGCAGCACCCGGTGCGCCGCCGGCGCCCGCCGGTCGGCGGCGACGACGACGTCGCAGCGCTCACCGGCCAGGGCCGGCCGCAGCTGCTCCAGACCGTGGACGTGGTGGGCCGACCACTCCCCGGGGGCGGCGTGCAGGGCGGCCTCGGCCCTGGCTCGGGCGGGCGCCGCGTCCGCGAGCACGAGTGCGACGGGCATGACAGGTGCTTCGGAGCCGGCCGGGGCCGGCTTGAGCCTTGGCGTGGAGTCGTTGCGGGGAGGCGGGGCTATCCGCCCTCCGAGGCGTCCACCCGCGTCACGTCCGGCGACCGACGCGACGCCCGCTTGGCGCTCTTCTCGAGCACGGCGGCCACGAGCGGGTCGACGAAGCGGGTGACGACCGGCCCGAGCACGGCCATGATCAGCACGTAGGCGGCCGCGAGCGCCCCGAGCCCCGGCTCCACCCCCGCGGCCACACCCAGACCCGCGATGACGATTGAGAACTCGCCACGCGCCGTGAGCGTCGCGCCGGCCCTCCAACGACCGCGGGTGCGCACGCCGGCGCGTCGGGCGGCCCACCACCCGGTGGCCATCTTGGTGCCCGCGGTCACCACGCTGAGGGCGATGGCGACGGCGGCGACCGCGGGGACGCCGGCAGGATCGATCTGCAGGGAGAAGAAGATGAAGAACACCGCGGCGAACAGGTCCCGCAGGGGGCCGAGCAGGACGCGGGCGCGCTCGGCGACCTCGCCGGACAGCGCGATGCCGACGAGGAACGAGCCGACCGCGCTGGAGACCTGCAGCCGCTGTGCGACGCCGGCGACGAGCAGCACGGTCCCGAAGACGGTCAGCAGCAGCACCTCGTCGGAGTGGCTGTGGACCACCCGGCTGACCGGCTCCCCGAAGCGCACCGCCAGCAGCAGCACGACGGCCACGGTGCCGACCGCGACCGCCAGGGAGAGCGCGCCGGCGACCACGCCGCCGCCGACGAGCAGGACCGCGACGAGCGGAAGGTACACCGCCATGGCCAGATCCTCGATGACCAGCAGGGACAGCACCGTGGGTGTCTCCCGGTTGCCGAGCCGGTCCAGGTCGGCGAGGACCTTGGCGATCACACCGGACGAGGAGATGTACGTCACGCCCCCCAGAAGCAGCGCGGCGACCGGCTCCCAGCCCAGCGCCAGCCCCGCGAGGAAGCCCGGGGTGAAGTTCAGTCCCAGGTCGACCGCCCCGGCGGGGACGCCCCTGCGCAGGCCGGCGCCGAGCTCCTCGCCGCTGTACTCCAGACCGAGCATGAACAGCAGCAGGACGACGCCGATCTCCGCGCCCACGGCGACGAACTCCTCGCTGAGCCCGAGCGGCAACAGCCCGCCCCTGCCGAACGCGAGGCCGGCCAGCAGGTACAGCGGGATCGGCGAGAAGCCGATGCGGCTGGCGAGCCGGGCGAGCAGGGCGAGGCCCACGACCAGGGCGCCCAGCTCGAGGAACAGCAGGGCGGCCTCGGGACTGCCGGCCTCGGCCGCCACGACCACCGGTCAGCCTCGCCGGGACGGCGCGGCCGGACGCACGTCAGCCCTGCAGCACGGCGACGGCGCGCCGGATGCCGTCGGGGGTGCCGACGACGACGGCCGTGTCCCCGGCTCGCAGGGTCTCGCCGGGCTCGGGGGAGGCGATGGTGGTGTCGCCGCGGACCAGGGCCACGATCGACACCCCCGTGCGCTGGCGCAGCCGGGTGTCGGCGATGGTGTGGCCCTGGCAGGCCGACGCGGCGCGCACCGGCACCCAGTCGATCGTCAGGCCCTCGACGGACTGCCGCAGGTCCTCCGACAGCGTGGCCGCCACCTCGGCGGCCCCCAGCAGCTCCGACAGCGCGCGGCTGTCCTGCTCCTGGAGCCGGACCGTCTGCGCGCAGCGGTCCGGGTCCTGCTCGTCGTAGACGAGCAGGTCCTGGTGGCCCCCCCGGTGGGTGATGACGCCCAGACGCCGGCCCTCCCTGGTGACGAAGTCGTGGCGCACGCCCACACCGGGCAACCTCGTCTCCTCGATCCTGGTCATCGTCGTCTCCTCGACCCGGGCGCGGCCGGCCCCGGCCGGCCGTGTCGCCCCGGCCCAGTCTTCCACGTGAGGGCCCGGGGGCCTCCCGCGTCAGACCCGGCCGCGGGCGGCCAGCAGCGGCACGAGCAGCTCGTCGGCGGTGAGGCTGCCGTGGCGGGCGATCATGTGACTCTCACCGGGCTCGCCCGGGTCCACGAACGAGGTCTCGGCGCGGGCGGCGAGCACGACGTCGCCGACCCGCCCGCGCAGGACCGGGC
>JALYGZ010000339.1 GCA_030776845.1 Actinomycetota bacterium | reverse complement strand
CGCCGGCTCTCCGCCGTCGAGGTGGTCGAGGCGTGCTTGGAGCGGATCGCCGCGCTCGACGGCCGCCTCGGCGCCTTCCAGCTGGTGCGCGACCGGGAGGTCCTCGCCGAGGCGGAGGCCCTCGATGCGCGGGAGGACCTGCCGGCGCTGCCGCTGGCCGGTGTGCCGGTGTCGGTCAAGGACATGATCGACGTCGCCGGCGCGCCGACGACCGACGGCAGCCGCGCGGGGAGCGACGCCCCGGCGGCCGCGGACGACGAGCTCGTCGCCAGGCTCCGTCGGGCCGGCGCCCTGGTCGTCGGCAAGACCCGCGTGCCGGAGTTCGGGCTGTGGCCCTTCACCGAGTCCGAGGCGTTCGGCGCGACCCGCAACCCCTGGAACCCCGGCCTGACGCCGGGAGGGTCCACCGGCGGGGGAGCTGCGGCGGTGTCGGCGGCGATGACGGCCCTGGCCCTCGGCTCGGACGGCGGCGGGTCGATCCGCATCCCGGCCGCCTGCTGTGGGCTGGTGGGCCTCAAGCCGGGCACCGGCGTGGTCCCCCTGCCGGGGGGGCGGACGCCGGCGCGCAGCCTGGTCGAGTGGGGGCCGCTGGGCACCTCGGTCGCGGACGTCTCGGTCATGTTCGAGGTTCTCGCCGGCCTCGCCGGTCAAGGGGAGGTGGCACCGCCGGCCCGGGCCCTGCGGATCGCGGTGTCGGCACGACCACCCGTGGCGGGCGTGCCCGTGGACGCCGCCATGCGACGCGCCCTGCGGACCACCGCCGAGGTGCTGTCGGGCGCCGGGCACGACGTCGTGGTGGCGCACCCGCCCCATCGGCCGGCCGACGTGGCGGCCTTCCTCAAGAGGTTCCTCGCCGGCCCCGCCGAGCGGGTGGAGCAGTTGGGGTCGGCGCGGGTGGAGCCGCGCACCCGCGGCGCGGCCCGCGTCGGACGGCTCCTGGGCCGCCCTCCCCCGTCACCCCGGGCCCAGGAGCGGATACGGGACCGGTTCCGGCGCTGGTTCGCCGACCACGACGTGCTGCTCACCCCGGTGCTGGCCCGACCGCCCATACCCGTGGGCGCCTTCGAAGGCCGCGGCTTCACGGCGACCCTGCTCGGCTCGACGCGGTTCGTCCCCTTCCCGGCCCCGTGGAACCTCACCGGCTTCCCGGCCGCGTCCGTTCCCGCCCCGCCGCTGCCCGGAGGGATTCCCACCGGGGTCCAGCTCGTCGCGGCGCCCGGCGGCGAGCGTCTGCTGCTGTCGGTCGCACGCCAGCTCGAGCAGCTCCAGCCGTGGCCCCGCCACGCGCCACTCGACCCGGGGCGAGTCTGACAGCTGACGGGAACCAACCGCGGGGTCAGAGGGTCGGCGCGCACCGGGCCTTGACGGTCGCGCACCGGCGGGGTTGGCTGTGACCGCGACGGCTCGGTTTGGCGGGGGCCGTGGTCGGGTTCGCGTCCGAGGGTTGTTGATCCAGGGGGGATTATGACCGACGGCTCTCTGCAGGAGCTCTTGTCGCGCGTCCGGGGTGCCGTGAGCACCACGGGTGATCAGGACTATGACGAAGCGCGCACGGTGTACAACGCGATGTTCGACCGACGGCCCCTGGCGGTGGTGCGGGCCGTCGACGTCGCCGACGTCAGAGCTGCTGTCGACGCCGCCCGTGGGTCGGGGTTGGAGCTGGCCGTCCGGGGCGGGGGCCACAGCGTGCCCGGGTTCGGGACGGTGGACGACGGCATCGCGCTGGACCTCGGTCCGATGAAGGGCATCCGCATCGATCCGGAGAAGCGGGTGGCCCACGTTCAGGCTGGCTGCACGTGGGGGGATCTGAACCACGCGGCCCACGACTTCGGGCTGGCCACGACCGGTGGGATCATCTCCACCACCGGGGTGTCGGGGCTGACGCTGGGGGGCGGTATCGGCTATCTGGCCCGGGCCCACGGCCTGTCCTGTGACAATCTGCGCTCCGCCGACGTGGTATTGGCCGACGGCAGCTTCGTCACGGCCAGCCGTGACCAGCACGACGACCTGTTCTGGGCGCTTCGGGGCGGTGGAGGCAACTTCGGGGTGGTCACCTCGTTCGAGTTCGACCTCCACCCGGTCGGGGACATCTACGGCGGACCGATGTTCTTCGAGCTCGACGTCGCCGAGGAGTTGCTGCGCACCTTGCGCGAATGGCTCCCCGACGCGCCGCGCGCGATGAGCGGTTTCCCCGCCTTCCAGATCGCCCCGCCGCTGCCCTTCATCCCAGAGGAGCGGCACGGCCAGCCCTTCATCGCCTTCGTGGCCTGCTTCAATGGGCCCGACGAGGAGGGCGAGCGGCTCCTTTCAGCGTTCCGAGACGTCGACGACCCCGTCGCCGAGCATGTGGGTCGGATGCCGTACCCGGCTTTGAACAGCGCCTTCGACGCGTTGGTGCCGCCGGGGCTGCAGCACTACTGGAAAGCCAGCTTTCTTCCCGAGCTCAGCGACGAGGCCATCGCAGCTCATCTTGAGCACGGTCCGAAGGTCCCGGTGGTCCAGTCGACGGTCCACATGTACTTGATCGACGGCGCGGTGCAAGACGTCGCTCAGGACGAGACCGCGTTCGCCTACCGAGACGCCGTCATCGCCCAGGTCATCGCGGGCATGTGGCCGGATCCGGGCGACAACGCCGACAACATCCGCTGGGTGCGTGACTACTATGCGGCCTTGGAGCCCCACTCGACGGAAGGCGGCTACGTCAACTTCATGGCCGAGGACGACCAGGACCGGATTCGCACGAACTACGGCGCTAACTACGACCGGTTGGTCGAAGTCAAGAAGCGCTACGACCCCGACAACCTGTTCCACCTCAACCAGAACATCAAGCCCGGCGTCTGAGCCCCAGGGACAGGCGCCGGCAGGCTATTCCAGCGGCGCGAGACAGCGCAGGTGGGGCAGGTCCGCCGTGACGACCCGCCAGGTCCGGCCCCCGTCGGCGGAGCGGTACACGGTGCCCGCGTCGGCGGCCGCCACCGATCCGCCCTGGGCGACCAGGCAGCCGGTGTCGACGTTGCCGGTGAACCACTCGGGCAGCCCCTGCCGGCAGCGCGTCAACGCCCCGTCGGTGTCGAGCGCCCCGCGGTAGACCGCCGAGCGCCCCCCGCCGGGGCCCTGTGAGACCGACAGGAACACGGTGCCGCCGACCACGGCGACCGCCCGGGCGTAACGGGCGTGCAGCCCCGCGG
>JALYGZ010000338.1 GCA_030776845.1 Actinomycetota bacterium | reverse complement strand
GGTCGACCCGGAGCGCGAGGTCGGCGCCGTACAGCGCCCGCACCGCCGCCCGGCCGCAGGCCTGGGCGACGCGCACCGCCCCGTACAGCCCGTCCCGGTCGGCCACGCCGACCGTGTCCATGCCCCGCTCGGCCACGCCCTCGGCCAGCTCACGCGGGCGGATCGCGCTGTCGCGCAGCGAGTAGCACGTCCTGGCGGCGAGGTGCACGAACCCTTCCACGGCGGACCTCCAGCCGACCGGCGTGGGAAGCCGCCGCGAGAGCGAACAGGTGTTCGGTGCAGTCTACCCGTCGCGGCCGGGGAAGGCGAACACACCCCCGGGGTCACAGCTCCGTCGGGCCCACCACGAGGCCGAGGCGGGAGACGCCGCGGCGCAGGCACCCGTCGACCGTCACCATCCGGCAGCCCAGGATCCGCGCCAGCGCCAGGTACTCCGCGTCGTAGGTCTTCGCCCAGCCGAACTCGTCGGCGATGACCCGGGCCACGGCGCCCAGATCCGGGGGGTCGGCGCGCTCCCCCGCTGGCGCAGGGGCCCCGCTACGCTGGCGCCCGTGGATGCCCGGTTCCTCGTGGCGCGCAACCCCGATGCGGGCAGCCGATTGCCGTACCTGCTGCGGCTGCCCATCGACGGGGGGTTGGTGCTGAAGGCCAGGGCCGCCTGGCCGGTCACGACCCGGGTGTTCTGCCAGCAGGTCGACGAGCCATGGCCGACCGACGCCGAGGTGGTCGAGGACCTGGCGGTACGCTCCTGCCGCCGCCGTGGCGTCGCCATCGATCTGGTGCTGGAGCGGCGTCGGCGCAGCCGCAGCCAGTTCGTGTTCACGCGTCTGCGGGGTGGGCGTCCGGCGGTCTTCTGGCAGACCTCCTCGGCGGCGCGCGGTGCCCGGCCGGGGATGCGCGTGCCCACGCGCCGCTCCTGGGGCCGCGAGGATCTGGTCATCGCCGCCGACACCCGTGAGCGCTACGCCTACCGCTTCACGACCCAGCGGGCCAGTGTGGAGAGGCGGGCGCTGCGGGCGGGCGACTACGCCATCCTCGGCGACGACGAGGAGCCGCTGGCCGTCGTCGAGCGCAAGTCCGTCGCCAACCTCGTGGTCGACCTCGTGGACGGCTCCCTGGCCTTCCAGCTGGCCGAGCTGGCGGAAGCGCCGCTGGCCGCCGTGGTCGTGGAGGGACGCTATGCCGACCTGCTGGACCTGGAGCACGTCCAGCCCGGCTTCGCGCTCGACCTGCTGGCCCGCGTCCAGGTGCGCTATCCGGCGGTGCCCATCGTCTTCGCCGGCTCACGCAAGCTCGCCGAGGAATACACGTTCCGCCTCCTGGGCGCCGTCCATGCCGAGCGTGTCGAGTAGGGGGCGCAGGTGGTCGGACGGGCGGGGATCTAGGGGACCTCGGTGGTGACCTCGGGGTCGATCCCGTACCTCTTGATCGCTTCGGCGACCGTGTCGTGCTTGATCTCGCCGGCCAGGGCCAGCTGGTGCAGGACCGCCACGGTGATGCACTCGGCGTCGATCCCGAAGTAGCGGCGCAGGGCGACGCGGGTGTCGCTCTGGCCGAACCCGTCGGTCCCCAGCACGCCGAACGGCCTGGGGACCCACGGGGCGACGAGCCCGGGCACGGCCTTCTGGTAGTCGGTCACCGCGACGACGGGGCCGTCGACGTTCTCCAGCGACCGGGTGACGAACGGCACCCGGGGCTCCTCCGTGGGGTGCATCCGGTTCCAGCGCTCGCAGTCCAGCGCCTCGCGGTGCATGGGCACCCAGCCGGGCGCGCTCCACAGGTCCGCGGCGACGTCCCAGTCGTCGGCGAGCAGCTGCTGGGCCTCCAGCGCCGTCTTCATCGCGCTGCCACTGGCCAGCAGCTGGGCCCGGTGGGAGCCGCTCTCAGCCTCGCCGTAGCGGTACAGCCCCTGGATGACGAGCTGCTCTTCGAGCCCCTCGGGCATCGCCGGCTGGGGCACCGGCTCGTTGTAGGTGGTCATGTAGTAGAAGACGTCCTCGGGCTCCTCGCCGTACATCCGCTGCAGGGCGTCCTGGACGATGACGGCGAGCTCGAAGGCGAACGACGGGTCGTAGCTGATGCATGCGGGATTGGTCGCCGCCATGAGGTGGGACTGGCCGTCCTCGTGCTGCAGGCCCTCGCCGTTCAGGGTCGTGCGCCCGGCGGTCGCCCCGAGCAGGAAGCCCCGGGCCCGCTGGTCGGCGGCACTCCAGATCGAGTCCCCCGTGCGCTGGAAGCCGAACATGGAGTAGAAGACGTAGACCGGTATCATCGGCTCGCCGAAGGTGGCGTAGCTCGTGCCCGCGGCCGCGAAGGTCCCCATGGACCCGGCCTCGGTGATGCCCTCGTGGATGACCTGTCCGTCGGTCGCCTCGTTGTAGCTGAGCAGCATCTCGCGGTCCACGGCCTCGTAGCGCATCCCGTGCGGCGAGTAGATCTTCTGCTTGGGGAACAGCGAGTCCATGCCGAACGTGCGGGCCTCGTCGGGGATGATCGGCACGAACCGCTTGCCCAGCTCCTCGTGCTTGAACAGGTCCTTGAGCAGGCGGACGAACGCCATGGTCGTGGCGACCTCGGAGGAGCCCGAGCCCTGCTTCAGCTGGCCGTACAGGTCCGCGTCGGGCAGGGCCATCGACGTCCTGCGCACGACCCGCCGGGGGATCTGGCCGCCCAGCTCGCCGCGGCGCTCGAGCATGTACTGGATCTCCTCGGAGTCCTCCCCGGGGTGGTAGTAGGGGGGCAGGTCGCTCTCCAGCTCCTCGTCGGAGATGTCCAGGTACAGACGGTCGCGCATCTTGCGCAGCGCGTCCTGGGTGAGCTTCTTCATCTGGTGGGTGGCGTTACGCGCCTCGAAGTCCGGGCCCAGCGTCCAGCCCTTGATCGTCTGGGCGAGGATGACGGTGGGCTGCCCGGTGTGCTCGACGGCCGCCTTGAAGGCCGCGTAGACCTTGCGGTAGTCGTGGCCGCCGCGGCTGAGGATCGGCAGGTCCTCCTGCTTGATGCCGACCTCCTGGAGGAGGTTCTGCAGCCCCGGCGTGTTGAAGAAGTGCTCACCGATGTACTCGCCGCTCTCGGTGATGTACGTCTGGAACTGCCCGTCGGGGGTGGTGTTCATCTTGCGCAGCAGCTCACCGGAGTGGTCGCGGGCGAGCAGCTCGTCCCAGTCCCGGCCCCACACGACCTTGATCACGTTCCACCCGGCGCCCCGGAAGACCGACTCGAGCTCCTGGATGATCTTGCCGTTGCCGCGCACCGGCCCGTCGAGCTGCTGCAGGTTGCAGTTGACGATCCAGGTGAGGTTGTCCAGCTTCTCGTAGCCCGCCGTGGCAAGGGCGCCCGTCGCCTCCGGCTCGCGCATCTCGCCGTCGCCCAGGAAGGCGAACACCCGCGAGTGCGAGGTGTCGGTGATCCCGCGGTTGTGCAGGTAGTGGTTGAACCGCGCCTGGTAGATCGAGTTGATGGCCGACAGGCCCATGGACACCGTCGGGAACTCCCAGTAGTCGGGCATCAGCCGGGGGTGGGGGTAGCTGGACAGCCCGTCGGGCTGGCGGTCCTGGCGGAACTTGTCGAGCTGGTCCTCGGTCAGGCGCCCCTCCAGGTAGGAGCGGGCGTAGATGCCCGGAGAGCCGTGGCCCTGGATGAAGATCTGGTCGCCGGCCTGGCGGTCGTCCTCGGTGCCCTTGCCCCGGAAGAAGTGGTTGAAGCCGACCTCGTACAGCGACGCGGCCGACGCGTAGGTCGCGATGTGGCCGCCGACGCCCAGGCTGGGGCGCTGCGCGCGCGTGACGCACACCGCCGCGTTCCAGCGGATGTACGCGCGGATGCGCCGCTCGATGTCCTCGTCGCCGGGGAACTCCGGCTCCTGGCTCGGGGGGATGGTGTTGACGTAGTCCGTGGAGGTCAGGTAGGGCATCCCGACGCCCAGCTCCCGGGTCTCCTGGAGGACCCGCAGCAGGATGTAGCGGGCCCGCTCCGTGCCCTCGCGCTCGACGACGCCGTGCAGCGAATCGAGCCACTCGCGCGTCTCCTGGGGGTCGATATCGGGGACGTGACTGGGCATCCCGTCGACGGTCACGCTGATCTGGCGGTTGTCACTCACCGTGCGCCCTCCCCGGCCCCGGCCATCTGGCACGGCAATGGTACGACCGCGAGGGGGTGCAGTGACACCCCCTCCTCGGCGGGACGACCCTCAATCCCACACCCGGTCCAGGGTCCACGCCCCGGACTCGCTGACCAGCTCGTAGACGCCGTGGTCGGCGCCGCCCGGCCGGGCGGGCTCCGCCGGCGATCGTCGCGACGCCTCCACGCGCCACAGGTCCCGTTGGGGGACCCGCACTCCCCCGCCCGCCCAGTAGCCGCCGTCCTCGCGCCAGTGACCGATGACCGTGAGCACCCGGTAGGGCCTGCCCCGCCAGCGGAACGCCCGGGGCACCGGCTCGTCGGTGGCGCCCGGGGCGACGCGCACCTGGATTCGCTCGCGGTACCGCCTCGTCATCAGACCCCCGGGCGCGGCGGGGGGGGGGGGGGGGGGGGGGGGGGGG
>JALYGZ010000337.1 GCA_030776845.1 Actinomycetota bacterium | reverse complement strand
AGCCCGAGCACCTCGGTGGTGCCCGGCGGCGGCGGGTACATGCCGCGCCGCTGCAGCACGTCGGCGCGGTTGACCGCCGTGGTGCGCACGCGCACGAGCAGGTCGGCCGGGCCCGGCGTGGGCGCGTCGACGTCCACGACCCGCAGGACCTCCGGGCCTCCCGAGCCCCGCGCCACCACCGCTCGCACCCCGGCTCCCCTTTCCTGACCTCGGGCCGCGGCACCGGACTGCTACCCTGAGGGCCTCGCGTACCGTATCCGAGGCGGCGGTGTGCGCCTGTCCGACCGGCGGCGCCGTCCCCGGCTCGTTTCCCGATTCGAGAGGAGCATGGTGGCTGTCCAGCCAGGAATGATCGTCAACGGCAAGGTGGTGCGCCTGGAGGACTTCGGCGCCTTCGTCGAGCTCGAGCCCGACACGACCGGTCTGGTCCACATCAGCGAGGTGCACCGCGACTTCGTGGAGAACATCCACGCGTACCTCTCCGAGGGCCAGCAGGTCCAGGTGAAGGTCCTCGCGGTCAAGGACGACGGCAAGATCGACCTGTCCATCAAGCAGGCCGACCCCTCCTGGGAGGAGGAGCGCGGCGGGGGCCGGCGCGGCGGCAACCGCGTCGACAAGGAGTTCAACCAGCGGCTGCGCAAGTTCATGCACCAATCGGACATGATCCAGGGTGAGGTCCGGCGGCGCCTGCGGTCGCGCCAGTAGTCCGAGAGCCCGACCCGCCCGTGCCGGTCAGGAGGTCGGCTGGGGCCTCTGCCGGACGGCAGCCGGCGGCGACAGCTCGTCGAAGTCGAGCTCCGCGGCGGGTCGGGGAGCGCACAGGAAGTAGCCCTGGGCGGCGTCGCAGCCCAACTGGGTGAGCGCCCGCCACACCGCGGCGTCCTCCACGCCCTCGGCCACGCCCGCAGGCCCAGGCTGTGGGCCAGCTCGACCGTCGAGCGCACGATCGAGGCGTTGCCGTGGTCGGTGGCCACGGTGGTGATGAACGACTTGTCGATCTTCAGGGTGTCGACCGGCAACCTGCGCAGGTAGGCCAGCGACGAGTGGCCGATGCCGTAGTCGTCGACGGCCAGGCCGACCCCCATCCGGGACAGCCGCGACAGCACGTCCAGGGCGCGGCCGGGATCCCCATGACCGTGCTCTCGCTGATCTCCAGCTCCAAGCGCCCCGGCTCCAGCCCGTGCGCGGCGAGGAGCCCGGCGACGTCGTCGGGCAGCTCCGGGTCGAGCAGGTTCCGCGCGGAGATGTTCACGGCGACCGTCAGAGGGCGTCCCTGTTCGCGCCAGGTGCGCAGCTGGCGCAGCGCCTTGTCGATCACGGCCAGCGTGAGCGGCTCATCAGGCTGCTCTGCTCCGCCGCGGGGATGAACTGGTCGGGTGCCAGCATTCCCCGCTGCGGGTGGCGCCAGCGGACCAGCGCCTCGACCCCCGTGATCCTGTCCTGCCGCAGGTCCGCCTGGGGCTGGTAGTGCAGCGTGAGCTCGTCGGCGTCGATCGCCCGGCGAAGGTCGGCGAGCAGCGTGAGGCGCTCCACGCTCGCGCGGTCGTGCTCGGGGGCTGGTAGACGGCGACCGCGCCGCGCGCCTCCTTCGCCGCGTACAGGGCGAGGTCGGCCTGCTGCAACAGCTCACCGCCGTTGGCGCCCAGGTCGGGGTACACGGACAGCCCCACGCTGGCCTCGACGGCCAGCAACAGCTCCTCGACGGGGAAGGCCAGATGCAGTGCGGCCAGCAGGCGCTCGGCGACCCCGCGCGCGCCGCCCACCCCGTCGACCCGGGGCAGTAGGACGGCGAACGCGTCGCCGCCCAGGCGGGCGACGGTGTCCATGGCCCGCAGCTACCGCTGTAGCCGCGGCCCGACCATCCGGAAGGAGGGCGTCCCCGGTCTGGTGCCCCAGCGTCCGTTGATCTCCTTGAACCAGTCCAGGTCCAACACCAGCACCGCCACCGAGGCGCCGGTCCTGTCCGCCGTCGTCACCGCCTGCCGCACGCGGTCGGTGAGCAGCAGTCGGTTGGGCAGGCCCGTCAGCGCGTCGTGGTATGCGAGGAACTCGGTGTGCTCCGCATGCTCGCGCAGCTCGCGGGCCTGGCGTCGGAGGCGCCGTGACGCCCCGGCGACGATGGGGAACGAGACCGCCCACAGCAGCCCCAACCCCGCGACGAGCGTGAGCTGCACGGCGCGGGTGATCCCGGCGACGCGCGCGGCGACCGGCGCGTACGGACGGTACAGCTCCAACGCGCCGGCCGGCTCCTGCCCCGCCCCCAGGCGCAGCGGGACGTAGGCCTCCAGCACCGGCCCGTGGCGCGACACCAAAGCTTCCTCCAGGCCCCCGCCGTTGCCCTCGGCGATCTCGGCCGCGTCGAGGATCTCCATCTCGACGTGTCCCTCCAGCGCCTCGGACAGCTCGTCGGACGCGTCCTCGCCCTCGGGGACGCGGCGCCCCTGCAGCCCGGGGTCGTCGGCGTACACGATCTCGCGCCGCTCGTTGTAGACGAGCAGGCGCAGGATTCTGGCGTCGCCGCTGCTGGCCGCGACGGTCCGCCGCAGCGCCCCCGCCGGCCGAGGCGGCAGACCGTACTCGAGGTGCCGTGGGCTCAGCCGCGGCCGGACGCCGACCTCGGCGATCACCTCCGCCGTGCGGCGCGCGTCGGCCAGTTCCCGTAGGCGGACCCGGCGGGCGACGAGCTTCGACAGGGCCAGACCCACCAGCAGGCACGCCGCGAAGGTCAGGGCGGCGAATCTGAACAGCATCCCACCGGATCGCATGGTGACCTTCCCACGACGGGCCCGCGAGGGCGGCCCCGCGGCAGGTGTGCTGCGGTTTGTCGGTGCCGCCCCGTCGGATCTTGAGTGCGGCCGCGGGGCGTGCGGGGCGGAGCTGCCGCATTTCTCAACCTGTGGTATTAATTACGGGGTGAGCCCCGCCACCGATACCCCCCTCGTGGACCTGCTCGGGCCCAGCCGGGCCCGGGTCATGGACTTGCTGCGCTCGTCCCCCCGCTCGGTCGCGCAGCTGGCCACCGAGATGGGGCTGTCGCAGGTGGCCGTCAGGCACCATCTGCGGCTGCTGGGCGACGAGGGGCTGGTGCGCGCCGAGACGGTGCGCCGCAACGGCCCGGGCCGCCCCGGCGCGCGCTACGCGGTGACCGACAAGGGCCGCCGCCTGTTCCCGGACGGCTCGGCGGACCTGGCCAACGAGCTGCTCGACTTCATGGAGGTCGAGCACGGGCGTCCGGCGCTGCTGCGGTTCATGCGCTGGCGCCAGCGGCGGCAGGAGGAGCGCTACGCGCAGGCGCTGGACGCCGACGCCGACGCGGCGACGCGCGCCCAGGCGCTGGCCCGTCTGCTCAGCGAGGACGGCTTCCTGTCCGCCGTCCGCCCCGTCACCGCCCCCGACGGCGCCCGGGTGCTGGAGCTGCGCCAGGACCACTGCGCCATCAAGCACGTCGCCGACGAGCATCCGGAGGTATGCGCCTACGAGGCGGGCCTGTTCGGGCGCGTGCTCGGCGCGAAGGTCTCCCGCCGACAGACCATGGCCGGCGGGGCGACCTCGTGCGTGTGCCACATCCAGCCGCCCGCGCAGGGCGCGGGCGCCACCAGTGTCGACAACCCCGTGACAGGAGCAGGCGATGGCAACCAAGGCTGAGGACCTCAAGCTCGGCAGCTACAAGTACGGGTGGCACGACGAGGCCACGCCGGTCTTTGAGCCGAAGCGGGGCCTGTCCGAGGAGGTCGTGCGTGAGATCTCCGCGCTCAAGGACGAGCCGAAATGGATGCTCGACCTGCGCGTGAAGGCCTACCGCCACTTCGAGCGCCGGCCCATGCCCCAGTGGGGCGGGGACCTGTCGCAGATCATCTTCGACGACATCTACTACTTCGTGCGCTCCACGGAGCAGCAGGCGGCCTCGTGGGAGGACCTCCCCCCCGAGATCCGCAACACCTACGACCGGCTGGGGATCCCCGAGGCCGAGAAGCAGCGGCTGATCGCCGGGGTGGCCGCCCAGTACGAGAGCGAGGTCGTCTACCACAAGGTCCGCAACGACCTCGAGGAGCAGGGCGTCATCTTCCTGGACACCGACACGGCCCTGCGCGAGCACCCCGACCTGTTCCGCGAGCACTTCACGAAGGTGATCCCGCCCAACGACAACAAGTTCGCGGCGCTGAACACCGCGGTGTGGTCGGGCGGCTCGTTCATCTGGGTGCCCGAGGGCGTCAAGATCGACATCCCCCTGCAGGCCTACTTCCGCATCAACCAGCAGAACATGGGCCAGTTCGAGCGGACGCTGATCATCGCCGAGCCCGGCTCGTACGTGCACTACGTCGAGGGCTGCACCGCACCGGTCTACTCCTCGGACTCGCTGCACTCGGCGGTGGTCGAGATCATCTGCAAGCCGGGCAGCCGGGTGCGGTACACGACCATCCAGAACTGGTCGAACAACGTCTACAACTTGGTGACCAAGCGCGCGGCGGCGTACGACGACGCCACCATGGAGTGGATCGACGGCAACATCGGCTCCAAGCTGACGATGAAGTACCCGGCCGTGTGGCTGATGGGGCGCGGGGCGCGCGGCGAGGTCCTGTCGGTCGCCTTCGCCGGTGACGGCCAGCACCAGGACGCCGGGGCGAAGATGGTCCACCACGCGCCCGACACCTCCAGCTCGATCGTGTCGAAGTCGGTGTCCCAGGGCCACGGCCGCACCAGCTACCGGGGCCTGGTCGACATCGCCGAGGGCGCGAACCGGGTCAAGTCCAACGTCGTCTGCGACGCGCTTCTGTTGGACGAGACGGCCCGCAGCGACACCTACCCGTACATGAACATCGCCGAGGAGGACGCCCAGATCGGCCACGAGGCCAGCGTCTCCAAGATCGGCGAGGAGCAGCTGTTCTATCTGCAGTCCCGCGGCGTGGAGGAGGCCGAGGCCCAGGCGATGATCGTCCGGGGGTTCATCGAGCCGATCGCCAAGGAGCTGCCGATGGAGTACTCGGTCGAGCTCAACCGGCTCATCTCGCTGAACATGGAGGGCTCTGTCGGCTGATCTGCTCTACGCGGCGGGTCCGTCGGTCCTCTGGGCCGCTCACCCGCCCACCCTCCAGGGCCCTCTGGACCGACGGCCCGACCTCAGGACGAAACGACGCCACATGTGCTGGAACTGGAGAAGAGACCGTTGAGCGCGACGCTCGTGAGCCTCACCGAGGAGGACGTCCTCGCGATCTCGGACCACCTGGGGGAGCCGCAGTGGCTGCGGGACCGCCGCCAGGAGGCCTTCAAGGCATTCAGCGACCTGGACTGGCCCACGAACCGGGTCGAGGAGTGGCGGTACACAAACCCGCGGCGCTTCGACCTGGGCCGCCCGATCGTGGCACAGGCCGGACCCGCCCGCCCGCGTGACCGGGGCGTCGTCGCGGCGCTGGACGGGGTGGGGGCGACCGTCCGCGTCGTCGACGGCGGCGTGGCCGATACGACCTCGTCGCTGGCCGACCGGGGGGTCGTCGCGTGCGACCTGGCCACGGCCGCGCGTGAGCACTCGGACCTGCTCGCGGCGCACCTCGGCTCGGTCGTGGGCGACGCCACCAAGTTCGACGCCCTGAGCCTGGCCGCGTTCACCGGTGGGGCATTCGTGCACGTGCCCGCGGACGTCGAGCTGGACGAGCCGATCGTGGTGACCGTGGACGCGGCCTCCGACGGGTCCCTGGTCCCCCGGGTGCTGGTGGTCCTCGGCCCGCACGCGCGGGCGCCCATCTTCGTCGACCACGCCGGCGAGGCGGCCGCGACCGTCGTGGAGGCCGTCGAGGTCGTCGTCGGCGAGGGCGCCCGGGCCGACGTGGTGACCGCCCAGGACTGGGGACCCGGCGTCGACCACGTCGGCACGCACACCGGCCTGGTGGGCGACAACGGCCACTACCGCCACCTGGAGGTGTCGCTGGGGGGCAGGACCGTCTACGTCCGCCCCGATCTGCGCCTGGACCGCCCCGGCGGCAACGGCGAGCTGCTCGGCGTCTACTTCTGCGACGAGGGTCAGCAGGTCGAGCACCGCTCCCTGATCCACCACGACGCATCGCAGACGACCAGCGACCTGGTGTACAAGGGCGCCCTGCAGGGCGACAGCCGCGCGACGTTCTTCGGCAACATCCGCATCGAGCCCCACGCGCGGGCGACGGCGTCGGACCAGACCAACCGCAACCTGATCCTCACGGACCGGGCCCGGGCGGACTCGATCCCCTTCCTGGAGATCAACAACTCCGACGTGGTGCGCTGCGGTCACCACTCATCGGTGGGCCAGGTCGACGACCAGCAGCTGTTCTACCTGCAGTCGCGGGGCGTGCCCCGAGACGAGGCGGTCCGCCTGCTCGTGTTCGGCTTCTTCGCCGAGGTGCTCGACCGCATCGACCTGCCCGGCGTGACCCAGACGGTGCTCGCCGAGATCGAGCGGGAGATCCGCACCGGCCCGACCGGGCTCATGGACGGGAGGTAGCCGGATGCCGTTCGAGAAGGTCGCCGCCCTGGACGAGGTCCCCGTCGGGGGGACGCTGCTCGCCGAGCTGGCCGAGCCCGTCTGCCTCGTCCGCCTCGACGACGACACGGTCAAGGCGGTCCACGACACCTGCAGCCACCAGGAGTACACGCTGCACGAGGGCTGGGTCGACGAGGACTCCGGCGACATCGAGTGCGCCCTGCACGGGTCGATGTTCGACCTGGACAGCGGCCAGCCCGACTCGCTGCCTGCGGTCAAGCCCATCCCGGTGTACGCGTGCAAGGTCCAGGACGGGGCCGTGTGGGTGGACATCGGCCAGCAGCTGAACGACGCGCCGGTGCCACGGCACTGACCACGACGAATCCGGAGGCAACGCTGATGGCAGAGCTCGAGATCCACGGACTGCGGGTCTCGGTGGGAGGCAAGGAGATCCTCAGGGGCCTGGACCTGGAGGTCGCCAAGGGCGAGACCCACGCCCTCATGGGACCCAACGGATCGGGCAAGTCGACGCTGGCCTACGCGATCATGGGCCACCCCGGCTACGAGATCACCGCCGGCCGGATCCTGGTCAAGGGGACCGACGTCACCGAGATCAGGCCCGACGAGCGGGCCAAGATGGGCCTGTTCATGGCGATGCAGTACCCCACGGAGATCCCCGGGGTCAGCTTCACGAACTTCCTGCGCACGGCGCTCAACGCCGTCCGCGGTCAGGACGTCCCGGTGCGCCAGTTCATGCAGCGCCTGCGCGAGGAGCTGTCCGCGCTGGCCATGGACGAGACGTTCCTGGAGCGCAACGTCAACGAGGGCTTCTCCGGTGGTGAGAAGAAGCGCTTTGAGATCCTGCAGATGGCGATGCTGCGCCCGGAGGTCGCCGTGCTCGACGAGACCGACTCGGGGCTGGACATCGACGCCCTGAAGGTCGTCAGCCAGGGGGTCAATCGCCTGCGGGGCCCGCAGCTGGGGGCGTTGATCATCACCCACTACACGCGCATCCTGCGCTACATCACGCCCGACCGGGTCCACGTGATGTTCGACGGGCGGATCGTGGAGTCCGGCGGCTCCGAGCTCGCCGAGGAGCTCGAGGCCAAGGGGTACGAACACCTGCGGGGGGCGGCCTGACCCGCACGGCGCACAGGAGGGGGCACGACGCCATGCTGGACGTCACGACCATCCGCAAGGACTTCCCGGTGCTCGACCGGAAAGTGCACGGGCGCCCGCTGGTCTACCTGGACTCGGCCGCGACCTCCCAGAAGCCCCAGGCGGTCGTCGACGCGATGTCCCGCTTCTACGAGACGTCCAACGCCAACGTCCACCGCGGCATCCACTACCTGGCCGAGGAAGCGACCGAGCGCTACGAGACGGCCCGGGCCAAGGTCGCCCGGTTCGTCGGCGCCGACCCCCGGGGCGTCGTCTTCACCAAGAACGCCACCGAGTCGTTCAACCTGCTGGCCTACTGCTACGCCCGTCACCGCCTGGGCGAGGGCGACATCCTGCTGTCCACGCAGATGGAGCACCACGCCAACATCGTCCCGTGGCAGCTCGTCCAACCGGAGGCCGGCTTCGAGCTGCGCTGGGCCCCGATCGTCGGCGGCTCGGGCCCGGACGCCGGCACCCTGGACGCCGCGGCCTTCGACGACATCCTCGCCACCGGACGGGTGAAGCTGGTCACCGTGACCGCGATGTCCAACGTCCTGGGCACCATCAACCCGGTCGCCGAGCTGGCGGCCAAGGCACGCCGGGCGCGCGACGACGTGCTCGTCGTGGTCGACGGGGCCCAGAGCGTGCCCCACCTGGGCACCGACCTGGCCTCCCTGGGCGCGGACGTCATGTGCTTCAGCGGCCACAAGATGCTCGGGCCCACCGGCATCGGGGTGCTGGCCGGCGACCCCGACCTGCTCGAGGCGATGCCGCCCTTCTTGGGAGGCGGGGAGATGATCTCCAACGTCACGCTGGAGGGGACGACCTTCAACGAGGTCCCCTACAAGTTCGAGGCCGGCACCCCGCCGATCGGCGAGGCGGTCGGCCTGGCCGCCGCGGTCGACTACCTGCTCGACGTGGGCATGGACCGGGTGCGGGCCCACGAGGTCGACATCGTCGGGCGGGCCATCCCGGCGCTGGAGGCGATCGAGGGCGTCACCGTCCACGGTCCCGCGGACCCCGCCGGGCGCGGCGGGGCGGTCAGCTTCTCCATCGCCGGGCTGCATCCCCACGACATCGGCACGATCATGGACCGGGAGGGCGTCGCGGTCCGCGCCGGCCACCACTGCGCGAAGCCGCTCATGCGGCTGCTGGGCACGTCGGCGACGACACGCGCCTCCTTCTACCTGTACAACACCGCCGACGAGATCGATGCGCTCGTCGCGGCCATCGACGCGACGAAGCGCTTCTTCAGGGTGTAGCCGCCATGGGACTCGACGATCTGTACCAGGAGCTGATCCTCGACCACTACCGCTCACCGCGGAACCGGGCCGGGGAGCTGTCGCCCTGCGACGTGCACGTGCATCACTCCAACCCGCTGTGCGGCGACGAGCTCGATCTGCGGTTGAGGGTGAGCGGCTCCCGGATCGACGAGTTGGTGTACGACGGCGAGGGCTGCTCCATCTCGATGGCCAGCGCCTCGGCGATGACCGAGGCGGTCAAGGGCCGGGACCTGGACGACGCCGACGACCTCGCGGAGGCCTTCCGGCTGATGATGCACGGCGAGGGCGTCAAGCGGGAGGACGATCTGCTCGACGGGGTCGCCTTCCAGGGCGTGGCCAAGTTCCCCGTACGCGTCAAGTGCGCGCTGCTGGGATGGATGGCCCTGCGCGACGCGATGCAGACCTATCAGGAAGGCGGTGCGGACCACCGTGTCACCCATGAGTGATGTGACGACCGACCACGGCGGGTGGCCCGAGCCCGAGCCGTCCGACCAGCTGCAGGAGGAGGTCGAGGCGTTCGCCGACGTCGAGACCGACGACGACGGCATGCCCACCGAGGAGGCCATCCGCTCCGCCCTGAAGGCGGTCCTGGACCCCGAGATCGGCCTCAGCATCGTCGACCTTGGGCTCGTCTACGGGATCGAGAAGTCCGACGGTAAGGTCGACGTCGAGATGACGCTGACCTCGCTGGGCTGCCCGCTCACCGAGCTCATCCACCAGCAGGTCACGCTCGTGCTGACCCGCCTGCCGGGGGTGGAGGAGGTCGGGGTGGAGTTCGTGTTCACGCCGCCGTGGACCACCGAGATGATCGCCGACGAGGCGCGCGACGAGTTGCGCGCCATGGGCTTCATGATCTGACCGCTTGCCGTCGGGCGGCCCGGCGCCGCCCGTGGATTCGAGGGAACCGCAGATGGAACCGCTCATCGCCGAGCCGGCGCCGCTCACAAACGCCGAGATCCGCCGGTACAGCCGGCACCTGATCATGCCCAACGTCGGCGTCGAGGGGCAGGGCCGGCTGAAGAACGCCAGGGTGCTGCTGGTGGGCACCGGTGGACTGGGCTCGCCGCTGGCCATGTACCTGGCCGCCGCCGGGGTCGGCACGCTCGGCCTGGTCGACTACGACGTCGTGGACGAGTCCAACCTGCACCGGCAGGTCGTCCACGGCACGTCCGACATCGGCCGGCGCAAGACCGAGTCGGCGGCCGAGACCATCCGCGACCTCAACCCGCACGTGACGGTCGAGGTCCACGAGACGGCCCTGCGCAGCGAGAACGCCATGGAGATCATCCGGCCGTACGACCTGGTGATCGACGGGACCGACAACTTCCCGACGCGCTACCTCGTCAACGACGCCTGCGTGCTGCTGGGCAAGCCCAACGTGTACGGGTCGATCTTCCGCTTCGACGGCCAGCTGGCGGTCTTCTACGCCGAGCACGGGCCCTGCTACCGCTGCATGTTCCCCGAGCCGCCCCCGCCCGGGATGGTGCCGTCGTGCGCCGAGGGCGGCGTGTTCGGCGTGATCTGCGCGACCATCGGCGCGGGGCAGGCCACCGAGGGCATCAAGCTGCTGACTGGCATCGGCGAGCCGCTGATCGGGCGCATGCAGATCTACGACGCCCTGGAGGCGCGCTGGCAGACCATCAAGGTCAACAAGGACCCCGAGTGCCCCGTCTGTGGGAAGAATCCCACCGTCACGGAACTGATCGACTACGAGGAGTTCTGCGGCGTGCCCGCCGACGACCACGAGGCCGGGGTCGCCGAGGACGCCGAGCTGGAGCTCGGCCCGGCGGAGCTGGAGGGGGTCCTCGGGCGGGTGCGCCTGATCGACGTGCGCGAGCCCCACGAGTACGACATCAGCCGCATCCCCGGCGCCGAGCTCATCCCGCTGGGCACGCTGCCCAGCCGGCTCAAAGACCTGGACTCCAGCGAGGAGATCGTCGTGCACTGCAAGTCTGGCGCGCGGTCCCTGGAGGCGGTCAAGCTGCTGCGCGGCGCGGGGTACGGGCGGGCCAAGCACCTGTGGGGCGGCATCAACGCCTACGCCCGCGAGATCGACCCCAGCATCCCGACCTACTAGCCTCGACTCTTCACGCGAGCCCGCATTGAGCGGGTCGAGTTCCGACGCAAAGACCCCCTGACCAGGAAGAAT
>JALYGZ010000336.1 GCA_030776845.1 Actinomycetota bacterium | reverse complement strand
CCTCCCGCCCGGGCGGACCGTCACCTACGCGCAGCTGGCGTCCCGGGCGGGCTATGCCGGCGCGGCCCGGGCGGCCGGCGCCGCGTGCGGCGCCAACCTCCTCGCGCCCGTGGTGCCCTGTCACCGGGCGGTCCGCAGCGACGGCACGGTCGGCGGGTACGCCTACGGACCGGCCGTCAAAGGGTGGCTGCTGGACCACGAGCAGCGCCACCTCAACCGGGACGTCTGAGTCCCTGGGTAGGCACGCGGTTCCCGAGCGCGGGGTCACGCGGCGTCGGTCGGCTCTTTCGCGCCGGCGGTGTCGATGCAGCGCCAGCTGGTTCCGCCGGTGCGGCCGCACGTTGAGGTCGGCGGAGGACAGGATGGTCCGCAGCCCCGTGGGAGCAGGGGTGGTGGTCACGACCAGGCCGGGCACGCGGTGAAGGGGGAGGCCGCCGCCGGCGAGGGCGGCGATGTCGTCGGCCTGCGGGCCCGCGCAGTTCACCACCACGTCGCGCCGACCCGTCGGCCGGCGGCCGTCACGACCTCGGTGAGCCGGCCGTCGGCCGCCGTGATCGCGGTCACCGGGTCGTTCACGTGCACGCTCGCGCCGCGCTGCCGCGCCCGCCCGAGCAGGGCCCGGGCGAAGATCGACGGCTCGTACCACGCCCCGTCCGGCTAGTACGCGACCTCGGCCGCCTCGGGGGTCGGCGGGGTGAGCGCCGGCTCGACGTCACGCGCCCGCCGCGGCGACAGCCACTGTGGGGGAAACCCCCAGCCGCGCAGCCGGCGCCCCCGCGCCAGGAGCCGTCGCCGGTCGGGCGCCGTGTCCGCCCACTCCAGCGACCCGGCCGGATGGGACCACCGCCGCCGACCTCCGCGCTGCAGCGAGGCGTGCTCCCGCGTGCTGGCCACACTCAGGTCGAACAGGGTGGGGGTGTCTTGACCCGGGTGACGTCGACGGCGAACGTCGCCGCGGACGTCCCGCCGGCGACGCGGCCACCGTCGAGCACGGCGACCCGCGCGCCGGCCTCGGTCAGCGCGCAGGCGGTCGCCGCTCCGACCACGCCCGCCCGACCACCACCACGTCCGGCACGGCGGCGGCCGGTCAGCGACAGCGGGCGCAGATGCCGAAGATGTCCGCGCGGTGGCCGGTGACCTCGTAGCCGTGGCGGTCGGCGACCTGGGCCACCCAGCGCTCCACCTCCGCGGCGGGGATCTCCTCGACGGTGTTGCAGGTCTCGCACACCAGGTGGTGGTGGTGGGCGTCGCCGCAGAGGCGGAAGGCCTGCTCGCCCTCCCGGTTGAACAGGTCGAGGAAACCGGCGTCGGCCAGCGCCGTCAGGGTCCGGTAGACGGTCGTCAGCCCGATCGGCTCCCCCGCCTGGCGCAGCTGCATGTGCAGGTCCTGGGCGGTCACGGCCTCGGGGCGTCCCCGCAGCGAGTCGAGCACCGTCAGGCGCTGACGGGTCGCCCGCAGGCCGGCGTCGCGCAGCGCCCGGTCGGTCGTCGTCGCGTCCACCCGCGCATCCTAGCGACGCCGGGTCGGGACGGCTCAGGTGGCGGCCGTTTCCGCCCCGAGCTCCTCGGCGATCGCGACGTCGACCGAGTAGTCGATCGGCAGGACGATCAGCGAGGGCAGGTCGAGCCCCAGCGCCTCGCGCAACCGGGCGGCGAACTCGCCGGCGGACTCGCAGCGCCACGCCGGGAGCCCGAACGCCCGGGCCAGGCCGACGAAGTCGGGATTGCCGAAGCCGGTGCCGAAATGGCGGCCGAACTTCTGCTCCTGATGGCGGACGATCGAGCCGTAGGCGTGGTCCTCCCAGACCACGTTGACGAACGGCGTCCGCAGCCGCAGCGCGGTCTCCAGCTCGGCGGCGTTCATGAGGAAGCCGCCGTCGCCGGACACGGCCACGACCCGGCGCTCGGGGTGGACGAGCTTGGCGGCGATCGCGGCGGGGACCGCGAACCCCATGCCGGCCAGCCCGTTGGCGATCAGCACCGACTGGGGCTCCAGCGCGGGGAACATCCGCCCGATCCACAGCTTGTGCAGCCCCACGTCGGAGACGAGGATGTCCTGGCGCTCCAGCGCCCGGCGCAGCTCCCACAGCACCCGCGGCGGCTGCAGCGGCGTGTCGGGGTCCTCCCCGGCCCGGTCGAAGCGCCCGATCGTGACCTCGCGCAGCCGCGTCGACCCGCCGGGGTAGGGCAGGCGGCCGATCTCCTCGGAGAGTCGCCGCAGGCTGTCGGCGAGGTTGCCGACGAGCTCGACTTCGGGGATGAAGGCGTCGTCGATCTCCGCCGGCAGCGAGTCGATGCAGACGATGCGCTTGTCGTGATGCGGATTCCAGTAGGCCGGGGCGTGCTCGACCAGGTCGTAGCCGACCGCGACGACCACGTCGGCCGTGCCGAAGCCGGCCATCTCGTAGTCGCCGGCCTGCAGCCCGACCGCCCCGAGCGACTCGTCGTCGTAGGTGTCCAACAGCCCCTTGCCCATGAAGGTCTTGGCGACCCGCAGGCCGGTCGAGTGGGCGAACTCGCGCAGGGCCTCGGCCGCCTGGGCGCGGACGACGCCGTTTCCCGCCAGGGCGATCGGGCTCGTCGCGCCTGAGATGAGCCGGGCGGCGCGGGAGATGTCCTCCGGGCGGGCCTGCGGCCGGGCGGTCCCGTGGCGTGGCAGCGGCGTGGCCTCGAGCTCGGCCTCCAGCACGCTCTCGGGCAGCTCGATGTGGGTCGCGCCCGGCTTGTCGGTCTCGGCGAGCTTGAAGGCCTTACGGACGAGCTCGGGCGCGATGACCGGGTCCGACAGCCGCCCGTTCCACTTGGTGATGGGCTGCATCAGACGCACGACGTCGATGTGCTGGTGGGATTCCTTGTGCATGCGCTCCTGGCCGGCCTGCCCGGTCAGGGCCACCAGCGGCGCCCGGTCGAGGAAGGCGTCGGCCACGCCGGTGGCCAGGTTCGTCGCCCCCGGCCCGAGCGTGCCCAGGCACACCCCGGCCCGGCCGGTCAGCCGGCCGTAGACCCCGGCCATGAACGCGGCCGCCTGCTCGTGGCGGACCGGGACGAACTCGACCGACGACCGCGACAGCGACTCGTTGAGGTCCAGCGTCTCCTCGCCGGGGATGCCGAAGACCCAGCGAGCCCCCTCGGCCTCCAGGCACTCCACGACCACGTCTGACACCTTGCCCATCCCCGCACCGCCCTCTGACGCCGGACCGGGCGGTCGCCCTCCACGCGGCCGCCGCAGCACGTCGAGTGAATCCCAACGCCGGTGTCCCGTCGAATTCCCCGCGTCCGGGGCCGCCGGAGCCGATCGAGTCGCGAGGTCTAAAGCGGCCGGCCCCCGGGAACTTCGGCGTGGTCACCACCGCGGTGTCGCGGCCCGCAGGGACGGGTGACAGGGGGACGTGATGACACTGTTGCGCCGTCTCGTCGACGCGATGGGAGAGGCCGAGGCGTTGGAGACGCCGGCGGGCCGCCTCGCTGGCGTCGTTCGGCCCCTGACCGACCCGCGCCCGGTCAAGAACGCCCTGTCCGGTGGCTGGCTGGGGCATCGCCTGCACCCGATGCTCACCGACGTCGTGCTCGGGACCTGGCTCAGTGCGGGCGTCCTTGACGTGCTCGGCGGCCGCGAGGCCCGCTCCGGCGCCGACCTTCTGGTGACCGCCGGCGTCGCGTCGGCCGTTCCGACCGCGGCCAGCGGTCTGTCGGACTACGCCGACCTGTACGACCACGGCCGGCGCCTCGCGTTCGCGCACGCCGTCGGCACCAACGTGGCCACGGCGTTGCAGGTCACTTCGCTGCTCGCCCGGCGTCGGGGACGCCGGGGGCTGGGCGTCGCGCTGTCGTTGGGGGCGCTGGGCGCCGTGAGCGCGGCGAGCTGGCTGGGCGGCCACCTGTCCTACGTCCTCGGTGTCGGCGTGGACCACACCGCCTTCGACGAGGGCCCCAAGGACTGGGTGCGCGTCGGCCTCGCCGAGGAGTTCGGCGTCCGCCCCCGGGTGGTCGTCGCCGGCGACCACGAGGTGCTGCTCGCACGCATCGACGGACGCCTCGTCGGGCTCGCCAACCGCTGCTCGCACGCCGGCTGGCCGATCGCCGACGGCCCCGTCGACGGCGGCTGCATCACCTGCCCCCACCACGGCAGCGTCTTCCGGTTGGCGGACGGGTCGGTCGTCCGCGGTCCGGCCGCCTCGCCGCAGCTGCGGTACGAGGTACGCGTCCGCGACGGAGCTGTCGAGGTGCGGGGTCCCCGCTGAACGGTCCCCACGGCATGTCGACTGAACAGGCCCCGGGAGCCGGCCCGGTCGATGACTGGCGCGCCGCTGGCCGGGTGCTGAGGGGGCTGCGCCTCGAGGGCCGGCTGGACCTGCCCCTTCCCGGTGACGGGTCCACGTGGGCCCGCTTCCGTGGCCTGGCCGAGCTGGCCGCCGCGGACCTGTCGGTGGCCCGGCTCGCGGAAGGCCACGCCGACGCGACCGCGATCCTCGTCGAGGCGGGAGTCGCCTTCCCCGGCGGGCTGCTGGGGTGTGTGGGCGGCCGACCCACCTGATGGCCGGGTCAAGGCTGCGCCCGACGCTCGGGATGGCGGCTGCGGGGGCACAAGCGCTGGTGCTCAGGCGCTCGCGTCCTCGACCACGCGCTGGTCACCGCGCACGCCGACGACGGCTGCCGGCTGTTCCGCGTCGACCTGCGGGACCCGGCGGCCGAACCGCGGCCCGACCGCTGGGTCGCCGTGGGCATGGGCCCCACCGACACGATCGAGGTCGTCCTGCACGGGGTCGGGGTGCCGGTCGAGGACGCGCTCGGCGGCCCCGGGTGGTACCTGGCACGGCCGGGCTTCTGGGCCGGCGCTCTCGGCGTGAC
>JALYGZ010000335.1 GCA_030776845.1 Actinomycetota bacterium | reverse complement strand
GGCCTGCTGGTCCGCGGCGCCGACCCCGACAGCCCAACCGGTCGCGCGGGCCTGGGCGCGGGCGACCTGATCGTTGCGGCGGGGGGGCGTCCGACGGTCCGCGTCGACGACCTGCACGCCGCGCTCGACGCGCTGGGCGACCAAAGCGAGCTCACCCTGGACGTCGTCCGTGGCGTCGAGGAGCGCCGCGTGGAGGTACGCCTGGGCACCGAGCCGGCATAACCGCCATCCTGGCGGTGTTGACCGTGGCGGGCCCGTCGCCGGGTGCGTCGCGCGCAGGGTCCGCGACAGAGGAGCAGCGTGGAATGCCGCAGCGACCCGTGATCCTGGCCGAGGGCGTCGACAAGTCCTTCGGCCGGGTCCACGCGCTGCGCGACGTGGACCTGGAGGTCCCCGCCGGGACGGTCCTCGGCCTGCTGGGCCCCAACGGCGCGGGCAAGACGACCATGGTGCGGATCCTGACGACCCTGCTGGCGCCCGACGCCGGGCACGCCGAGGTCGCCGGCCACGACGTGGTCCGTGACGCCGCCGCGCTGCGCGCGGTCATCGGCCTGGCCGGCCAGTACGCCGCCGTCGACGAGAACCTGACCGGTCGGGAGAACCTGGAGATGGTGGGCCGCCTGTACCACATCGGCGGGGTCGAGGCCCGCCGGCGGGCCGACGAGGTGCTGGAGCGCTTCGAGCTCACCGGGGCGGCGCACCGGACGGTGAAGACCTACTCGGGGGGCATGCGCCGCCGGCTGGACCTCGGAGCCAGTCTGGTGGGCCGGCCGGCCGTGCTGTTCCTCGACGAGCCGACCACCGGCCTGGACCCCCGCAGCCGCCTCGGGATGTGGGACGTCATCAAACAGCTCGTCGGCGAGGGCACCACCCTGCTGCTGACGACCCAGTATCTGGAGGAGGCCGACCGGCTGGCCGACGACATCGCCGTGATCGACGACGGCCGGGTGATCGCCGAGGGCACCGCGTCGGAGCTGAAGTTCCGGGTCGGCGGGGAGGTCCTGGAGCTGCGGGTCGTCGAGCGCGAGCGCACGGACGCGGCCGCCCGCGCCCTCGCCGGCCTGGGCGCCGCGTCGCCCACGGCCAGCCCGGACACGGGGCTGGTCACCCTGCCGGTGCGCGGGGGAACGACCGTGCTGGCCGAGGCGGTCCGCCGCCTCGACGCGTCCGGTGTCGCGGTCGCGGACCTGGCGCTGCGCGGGCCCTCGCTGGACGACGTGTTCATGGCCCTGACCGGGCACGCCGCCGAGCAGGGCGCCCCGGAGGGCGATGGGCGGGTGCCGGCGCGGCGGAGCGCGAGCAGGACATGAGCACCATGCCGGCCGCGGGCCCGAGCGCCCGGCGACGCGTCGCCTGGACGGTGTCGGACACCGTGGTCATGGCCTGGCGGAACCTGCTGCGCTACCTGCGCCTGCCCAACCTGCTGGTCTTCTCCACGGTGCAGCCGGTGATGTTCGTGGTGCTGTTCACCTACGTGTTCGGCGGGGCGATCGACGTGCCCGCCGACAGCTACATCGACTACCTCATCCCCGGCATCTTCGTGCAGACGGTCGTCTTCGGCGCCACGCAGACCGGCGTGGGGCTCGCCGAGGACCTCTCGCGGGGCATGGTCGACCGCTTCCGGTCCCTGCCGATGGCGCGCTCGGCGGTACTGGCGGGGCGGACCCTGGGCGACACCGTCCGCAACGTCTTCGTCGTCCTGCTCATGACCGGCGTGGGGACGCTCGTGGGCTTCCGCTTCCACGCCGGCTTCCTCCCGGCGGCCGGGGCCCTGGCGCTGGCCGTGCTGTTCGGCCTGGCCTTCTGCTGGGTGCAGGCCTTCATCGGGCTGTCGGTCGGCAACGTCGAGGCCGCGCAGGCGGCGGGCTTCGTGGGCGTCTTCCCGCTCGTGTTCGCCAGCTCCGCCTTCGTGCCCGTCGCGTCCATGCCCGGCTGGCTGCAGGCGTTCGCGGAGGTGCAGCCGATCAGCGTCACGATCGACGCGCTGCGGGCGCTGTGCCTGGGCGGGCCGACGGCGACGCACGTGTGGCGGGCCCTGGCCTGGATCGCGGTGATCCTGCTCGTCTTCGTGCCCCTGTCCGTGCGCCGCTACCGCAGGGTCGCCTGAGCGCTCGCGGCGCCGCCCGGCGCGACCGTCAGCCGTGCCGTGGCACGAGCGACAGGCGCTGGGCCCCCGGGTCGGCCTCGGCCCATGTGACCGTCTGGGCCGCCGCGTCGACCCGGGCGTGACCGCTGGAGACGTCGGCCACGCCACCGTGGGGATAGTGGGCCCGGGGGAGGTAGACGGTGGTCGGGGCCTCGACGTCGGCGTCGACGTCGACCTCCAGGGTGAACAGCCCGGTCCCCGGGTCGAAGTCCTGGCGGGTCGGGACGCCGGCGGCCCGGCACAGCCGGGGACGGCAGAAGCCGCGGACGGCGCGGCCCCCGTCGTCGGGCCCGCCGTGTCCGGTGCGCTGGTCACGGGAGTAGATCGACAGGTCCTCGCCGTTCCAGCGGTCGCCGTGCGCGTTGTCGTTGTCGGGCGTGTAGTTCCACAAGGTGGCGTGCACGAGGTTGGCGTCGAGCGCGGCGAAGTAGCTCTCCAGGGCCCGCTCGTGCGCCGAGAAGTCGCCGGTGGCGAAGGCGGCGCCGTCGTCGAGGTCGAAGGCGAGCCCGAATTCGCCCACCAGGGTCGGGACGTCGCCGAGCGGCTCGCGCGACGCGGCGACCAGCGACCCGATCTGCTCGACGAACGAGCGGCGCACCGCCGCCTCGCCCTCGACGCGTCGCCCGGTCCCCTGCTCCCAGGCGACCGCCGGGTCGTAGCGGCGCTCGAACAGGGTGCGTGCGTCGTACCAGTGACCGGCGTTGACGACCGGGGCGTCGGCGTCCCACCGCGGCGGCCGGGCCTCGCCCGGCGTGCCTTCGACGAAGAACACCGCACGGTGATGCACCTGGCTCAGCTCCTCGGCGTAGGCGCGGGCGAACGGGCGCAGGCAGTCGTCGCGGAAGCCGACGCCGGCGAAGTGGGCCGGGCGCAGCAGTCGAGGCCGGCCGTCGTCGTCGACGTCCCACACGCGGTGCGCGCGCCACACGTCGGCGTCGGGGCGGCGCCATGCCGACACCCCACCGGGGTTGAGCGTGACGCGGGCCCGCCCGTCCGCCGCCGGCG
>JALYGZ010000334.1 GCA_030776845.1 Actinomycetota bacterium | reverse complement strand
CCTCGGCGACCTCGCGCCACTCCCGGGCGGCCAGCCGCTCGGTCTCCAGGGCGCTGCGCAGGCGGGCGGCCTCGGCGCGCAGGCCCTCGTCGTCCGGCACCTGGTCAGCTCTGGCGGTTCTTCACGTACCGCCGGTAGGCGCGCATGACGGTCTTCGTGTCGGCGTCCATGCGCAGGCGCCCGTTGTGGATCCACAGCACCCGGGAGCAGGTGGAGCGGATGAGGCTGGTCGAGTGGCTGCACAGGAAGACCGTGCCGGCCTCGCCCAGCATCTCGGCGATGCGGGCCTTGCTCTTGCGCTTGAAGTCGGCGTCGCCCACGGCCAGCGCCTCGTCGATGAGCAGGACCTCGGGCCGCACGGCCGTGGCGATCGCGAACTGCAGCCGGGTGCGCATGCCCGAGGAGTAGTTCTTTATCGGCATGTCGATGAACCTGCGCACGCCCGAGAAGTCCACGATCTCGTCGAAGCGCTCCTCGAGCTCGCGCCGCGTCATGCCCAGCGCCAGGCCGCCGAGAAAGACGTTTCGCCGGCCCGAGGCGCTGTTGTTCAGCGCCGCGTTGACGCCGAGCATGGTCGGCGGCCTGTGGGCGAACACGGCGCCGCTCGTCGGCGGCAGCAGGCCCGCGAGCGCGCTGATGAGCGTGCTCTTGCCCGAGCCGTTCTGGCCGACGATGCCGATCGACTCGCCCGCGTAGCTGGTGAACGACACGCCGCGGACCGCCTTGATCTCGCGGTAGGCGCGCGGCCCGCGCCGCACCAGGCGGCGCAGCTTGACCCTGCGGTCCTCGTGCACGCGGTAGGTGACGTGCACGTCGCGGCAGACCACCGTGGGAACCCGCTCCGGGGACGGCGCCGGCTGCTCGGCCACCGCCACCGGGTCAGCCGCGGCCATAGTGGTGCTCCCTCTGGCGGAAGAACAGGAAGCCGCCGACCAGTGTCAGCGTCCCGACTCCGATGACCGCCGCCCACGTGTACCAGGGCGCGACGCGGTGCTCGAGCAGGGGGGTGCGCACGGCGCTGAGGAAGTGGACCATCGGATTGGCCAGGGCGACCTTTGCCGCGTTGACGCCGTACACCACGCGGTCGCCGAAGCGCCCCTCGAACGCGTAGAACACCCCGGACAGGTACATCCAGATCCGCAGCATGTAGGGCAGGATGTTCTGGATGTCCGGGAAGTGGTCGCTCACCCGGGCGAGGACGAACGCGATCCCCATGTTGAACGCGGTGAGCATCGCGAACGCGAACGGGATCGTCAGCCACGACGGGTCCGGCCGCTCCCCGGTGAACAGGGCGATCGAGAAGACGATGACCAGCGCCGGGCCGAGCGCGAGCAGCTTCGAGCTGACGGCCGCGATCGGCAGGATGGCACGGGGGAAGCTGATCGAGCGCACCATCTTCTCGTTCGAGGTGATCGCCCGGGCCCCCGACAGCACCGACTTCTTGGTGTAGAAGAACGTGAACATCCCCGCGGCCAGGTACAGCAGGAAGTTGTCGATGCCGCGGTCGGTCCCCAGGATCTGGCCGAAGATGAGCCAGAACACGGCGACGTGGACGAGCGGGTCCAGCACGTGCCAGACGTTGCCCAGGACGGTCTCGGTGTTCTCGGCCCGGAACTCGGTGGCGGGGATGGAGCGGGCGAGCTCTCGGTGGTCCCACAGGTCGCGCAGGTACTCGCCCAGGGGCTGCTTCCGCCCGAGCTGGACGAGCCCGTAGCGGGCCGGGTCCGCGGCGGGATCCGGGCGGACGTCCTCGGCCGGTGTGACGTCGGTGTGGGTCAGCCTGGCCTGGACAGCCATCGCGCCCCCCGTGGGAGAAGTGACCCGAAGATCGATCGACTACAACGATAACGCAGGGGGCAGGGCGTCGAGGACCCGCGCCAGCGGCGCGGCGGCCCTGCCCGGCTCGATGCACTCGGCCGCCATGGCCCGCGCGCCCTCGGCCTTGCGGCGGCTGATCTGCGGGTCCCCGGCCGCGGCCGCCAGCACCGAGGACAGCTCGCCCTCGTCGCGGGGATCGACGAGCCAGCCGGCGTCCCACTCGGCGATCATGGGGCTGACCTCGGTGAACGGGGGGTGGATGACGGGCACGCCACAGGACAGCGCCACGATGGTGCGGGTCACCATGGCGTACTCGCGTTCCAGGTTGTGGTCGAACAGGTCCACGATCACGTCCATGCCGGCGACGAACTCCTGGAAGGCCGAGAACACCATGGGGGTCGCGAACCGCACGCGGTCGTGGTCGCGCAGGCGAGCCAGCAGCGGGTGCTCGGCGATGGCGCCCCGCGCCCCCCAGTGCCCGGGCCACAGCACGTGCAGGCGGGCGTCGAACGTGTCGACCATGTCCGACAGGGCCGCCAGCCAGTCCCCCGGGACGCTCCACGGCTGCACGTAGCCGGCGATGGCGAAGCGCAGCGGCCCCGGTTCCCGCGCGCCCTCGCGCAGGTGCAGCGGCACCGCCATGTTCACCACCTCGGTCGGGATGTCGCGCACGTCGCGGCCCGTCTGCAGCAGCCAGGCCACCACGTAGGGCATCTTCTTGCGGCCGTTGACGATCACGGCGTCGGCCCGGCGGAGGGCGCGCAGCTTGCGCTGGCGCAGGGTCTCCAGCTCCTTCAGCGGCGCCTCGGTGTCGGGGTGGCAGAGCTGCTCGAGCATCTTTGGGGCGAAGAAGTCGAAGACGATACGCACGCCCTGGCTGCGCTCGACGTGCTCGATCTGGTTGCTGTTGGTGATGATTGCCACGGCCGGCGCCCGCGCCTCCAGGTACTGGCGCAGGCGGTGGCCGGCGACCAACTCGGTGCCCGGCATCGTCGGCACCGGCAGGCCGCGTCCCCACAGGCGCTGGGCGACGTGGCGGACCACGGCGATGGTCACGTCGAAGCCGTGCCGGCGCAGGCCCTCCGCCAGGCCGAAGACCCGCAGCCCCGGGGCGGCGACCGGCACGGAACTGCCGGGCACGACGTCGTTGGAGACGAGGACGACCCGGGTTTCACGGGGCATCATCGGGCCGCCTCCCCAGCCGGGTGAGGCCCATCACGGCCCCCCGGTGCAGGTCGTCGCCGGGATAGCGCAGCGCCTCGGCGTGGGACAGGGTCACGCGCCGGTTCGCGGCCCCGAGCAGCAGTGACACGAGCCCACCGACCGACAGGGTGGGCGTGCCCGCCCGCCGCCCGCCGTCGGGCGGCACGACGTCCTCGCACAGCACGAGCACGCCCCCGGGGCGGCAGACCCGCCAGCTCTCCTGCAGCAGGCGGCGCCGACGGTCGGGGGGGTTGGCGTGCAGCACGTCGGCCACGACGACGAGGTCGAAGCGCTCCCGGTGCGACGGGATCGCCAGGTCCTCTCCCAGGACGTCGATCCGGCGGCCGGGGTGGTTGGCCCGGGCGGCCTCGGCGTCGGTGTCGTCGGCGTCGACCCCACGCCAGGGCAGGTGGTCGGGAACCAGACCGGCCCAGCGCCCGCCACCGGTCCCGAGCTGCAGCACCGACGGCGGCGGGCGGCGCCCCGTGGGGCCCAGCAGCCGACGAACGACCCCGGCCAGCGCCTCGTGGCGCACGCGGTGACGCTCCTTGCGGGCGCGCAGACCCGTGTCGCCGTCGGCCGGCAGGTCCGCGGCCTCCACCACGCCCCGGGGGTCGTCGGCGGCCACGGCGACGCGCTGGCTGGCCG
>JALYGZ010000333.1 GCA_030776845.1 Actinomycetota bacterium | reverse complement strand
TCCGGCGGACGTGCACCCGCATCCGCCGTCCCCGGGCCGCGGCGCGCGTGGCCAGCACAGCACGGACGCAGGCCCCCGGCAGCCGCGCGACCCGCCTCGTCACGTCCGGACCCCGGGCCACGCCCATCCGGACCCACCGCATGCCACCAGGGGCACCGTGCGCGCGCCGCTCTAGGCCGTCAGGCGGCGACGGCCCCTGGCCCGCCGGTTGCGGATGATGGCGCGGCCCGCTCTGGTCCGCATGCGGTGGCGGAACCCGTGCCTGCGCTTGCGCCGGCGGGTGTTGGGCTGGAAGGTGCGCTTCATACACGTGACTCGAGAGCGTCGTGGGGTCTGCGCTGCGGCTCCGTCGGGCCCGCTCGCCGAGCGCGTCGGCACGGGACAGCGGTACAGGTACGGGCGCCACCGTACTGCGGAACGCCGATCCGTTCACGACGGGGCCGTGGCACCCGCGGGACCGGCCGCGCAGGCTGGCGAGGAATAGTAGGGACCGGAGCGCGATGGTGTCAACGACGGGGACCGGCCGCGCCGGGACCCCACGCCGAGATCGCCAGAATCAACGGTTGCAGTTTCCAGACCCCCGTTCATATACTCCCCGGCGTCTTTGACAGAGGACAGACTGTCCAAGCGGATGCGCTCCGGCGCGCCGGTCGGGCAGCCGACACTGGGCCGTACAGACCGGACCGGGTAAGCGTCGCCGACTCCCAGTCGGCGTATCGCGCTCGTCCAGCCACCGTCGTCGAGGCGGAGGCCGGCGGCCTCCAACAACAACCCGGGTACGGCGGCTCACGTCGTGCTGTGTGGTTCATGCCGCTTCCCCGGTGCCTTGCCGTCCCTGCGCCGGTCCCACGGTCGCACCGAATGGCCCGCATCCCGGTGGGACCTGTCGGGTTCCTTGCCGTCCACAGTCTGTGGATGTGCCTGGGGATAATTGCTGTTGCAGCCGAGGCCGCCGCCGGGGGCCATGGAGCTCCGTCGGCTGTGCAGCCGGAGAAGGAGCCGGGCGTGCCGGAGGCAGCAGTCGTGGATCTTGAGGACCTCTGGGGGCGCGCCCTTGTACGGCTGCGCGCCACCCTGACCGGCGCCGCCCAGCTGACCTGGCTGGCGAGCACCGTCCCCGTCGGCTTCAGCGACGACACGGTGGTGCTCGCCGCGCCGCATGCCTTCGCACGCGAGCAGCTCGACACCCGCCACGGGCCCGCCCTGCGGGCCGCCCTGACCGAGGCCGCCGGGCGCGCGCTCAACGTCGTCATCACCGTCCGCCCCAACCCGGCCCCCCCGGCCCCGGGCGTGGACGACACGCCCGACGAGCAGCCGGCGTCGACATCCCCGGGGCGGTGGGGGGCGCCCGAGGAGTTCCCCCGCCCCACCCCTCACCCCGACACGGCGCTGAACGGCAAGTACACCTTCGAGCGCTTCGTTATCGGCGCCAGCAACCGCTTCGCCCACGCGGCCGCCTTCGCCGTCGCCGAGGCGCCCGCGCGGGCCTACAACCCACTGTTCATCTACGGCGGCGCCGGCCTGGGCAAGACGCACCTGCTGCAGGCCGCCGGGCACTACACGCTGGGACTGTTCCCGAGCCTGTCGGTGCGGTACGTGACCTCCGAGCAGTTCACCAACGAGTTCATCGACGCGATCGGCAAGAGCCGCCAGGTGCCGTTCCAGCGCCGCTACCGCGACGTCGACGTGCTGCTCATCGATGACATCCAGTTCCTGCAGTCCAAGGAGCGCACCCAAGAGGAGTTCTTCCACACGTTCAACGCACTGCACACCGCCAACAAGCAGATCGTCATCTCCTCGGACCGGCCCCCCAAGCAGATCGCCCAGCTGGAGGACCGGCTGCGGACCCGCTTCGAGATGGGGCTGATCACCGACATCCAGCCGCCCGACCTGGAGACGCGCCTGGCGATCCTGCGCAAGAAGTCGGCGCAGGACCACCTGCCGGTGCCGTTCGAGGTGATGGAGCTCATCGCTGGGCGGATCTCCTCCAACGTGCGCGAGCTGGAAGGCGCGCTCATCCGGGTCACGGCGTTCGCCAGCCTGCAGAACAGCGAGGTCACCGCCCTCCTCGCCCAGACCGTGCTCAAGGATCTGTTCCCCGACACCGGCGACTCCGAGATCAGCGTCGGGCTCATCATGTCCGAGACGGCCAGCTACTTCGGTCTGACGCTGGACGACCTGTGCTCCGCGAGCCGCACTCGCCAACTCGTCGCCGCCCGGCAGGTGGCGATGTACCTGTGCCGAGAGCTGACCGACCTCAGCCTGCCCAAGATCGGCCAGGCCTTCGGCGGCCGCGACCACACCACGGTCATCCACGCCAAGGACAAGATCGGCACGGTCATGAAGGAGCGCCCGGCCGTCTACCGCCAAGTGCAGGAGCTCACCGCACGCGTGAAGTCCGCCGCGCGGCGGGCCCGGTGAGCCACCGCCAGTGGGCCCGTGGGCTGTGGACGTCGCTGTGACCGGTGGGTGGACGACCGGTGCACAACCCGCGGTTGTCCCCGGCGGGCCCGGTGCCGTCCCCGGCCCTGTGGACCACGCCCCGGTGGTCCACAGGCAGCCCACACGGCGCGCACACTCGACCCACAGCCGCCCCGGTCCCCTGACCGGCACGGACACGGCTTTCCCACAGCCTGGATCAGCCCCTACGACCACGACGTGTCCTACTCTTTTCATACAACGGACCCGTAGGGGAGCCCACCCGCCGGTGGACAATGCCGTGGGGAGCCTTGCCGGCTCACAAAGGACGACGCCATGAAGTTCCGGGCAGAGCGCCACGAGTTCGCGGACGCGGCGATGTGGGCCCTGCGCACCGTCGGCACCCGGGTCACACTGCCGGCCCTGTCGGGCGTGCGCCTGGAGGTCAGCGGCGACCGCCTGGGGCTGCGGTCGACGGACCTGGAGATCGCCAGTGAGCTGTCGATCCCCGTGCAGGCCGAGAGGGACGGGGTGGCCCTGGTTCCCGGACGGCTGCTCGGCGACGTGGTGCGCAGCCTGCCGAACGCCGCCCTCAGCGCCGAGGGCGACAGCGAGCGACTGCGCCTGCACTGCGGCCGGGCGCGCTTCGACCTGCGGCTCATGCCGGCCGACGACTTCCCGGCCGCGCCGGAGACCGCCGACGACGCGGCCGCCGCGGTGATGAAAGCCGAGGAGTTCGCGCGCATGGTGACGCAGGTGGTGCGGGCGGCGAGCACCGACGACGCCCGCCCCGTGCTGACCGGCGTACAGCTGGAGGCGACCGCCGGCAGCCTCACCGCCGCCGCCACGGACTCGTACCGGTTGGCTAGGCGCGTCGTCCCCTGGGAGCAGGGCACCGAGACCACCGTGCTGGTGCCGCGCAGGGCCCTGGACGAGGCCCGGCGATCCGCCGAGCAACTCGGCAGTGAGGTGCGCCTGGTGCTGGAGCCGAACCAGGCCACGTTCGAGTTCGGAGACCGCCGACTGGTGACCCGCTTGATCGAGGGCCGCTTCCCCGACTTCCGCCAGTTGATCCCGGAGGGCCATGAGCGACGGCTGGAGGCCGACCGCGCCGAGCTGATCGAGGTGGTCAGACGGGTCTCGGTCGTCGGCGACGGATCCGGCGGCAGCACCCCGGTGAACCTGCACCTGCACCCCGACTCGATCGATGTGAGCGCCGGTAGCGGCGAGGTGGGCGAGGCCGACGAGTCGCTGCCCGGCACGCTGGCGGGCGAGGAGTTGCGCATCGCCTTCAACCCGCGCTACCTGACCGACGGGCTGGAGGTGGCCGGCGGCGAGCGGGTGGTGCTGGAGTTTCGCGACGAGCTCAAGCCGGCCGTGATCCGACCGGCCGGGCCGTCGGCGGGTGACGACCCCGACACGGCCACCGACTTCCTCTATCTGCTCATGCCGGTGCGCGTCTGACGCGGTGCGCCTGGAGCGCCTCGAGCTCGTCGACTACCGCTCCTTTCGCCATGTCCGGGTGGACCTGGGTCGGGGTGCCCATGTCCTCATCGCCCCCAACGCGCAGGGGAAGACGAACCTGCTGGAGGCGGTGCATGTCCTGGGGACGGGTGCCAGTCATCGGGTCGCCGGGGAGGGTCCACTGGTCCGCTCGGGCGCGCAGACGGCGATTGTGCGCGCCGTGTGCGTGCTCGGCGACCAGCGGCGCCTGACGGTCGAGCTGGAGCTGCGCCCCGGCGGCCGCAGCCGCGCCCGCGTCGACGGCCAGCCGCGACGCACCCGTGACGCGATCGGCCTGGTCCGCTGCGTGCTGTTCGCGCCTGAGGACGTGGCCCTGGTCCGCGGCGACCCCGCCGACCGGCGGCGGTTCCTGGACGACCTGCTGGGCCAGCGCCGGCCGAGCTACCTCGCGGCGCGCCAGGAGTACGAGCGGGCTCTGCGACAGCGCAACGCCCTGCTGCGCCACGCGGGGCAGGAC
>JALYGZ010000332.1 GCA_030776845.1 Actinomycetota bacterium | reverse complement strand
GGTCGTGCGGATCACGAGCAGCGGCATCTGTGGCTCCGACCTGCATCTGTACGAGGTCCTGGGCATGTACCTCGACGAGGGTGACATCCTCGGGCACGAGCCCATGGGAGTCGTCGAGGAGGTCGGTGCCCAGGTCGAGCACATCGCGCCCGGCGACCGGGTCGTGATCCCGTTCAACATCTCCTGCGGCTCCTGCTGGATGTGCCAGCGGGGCCTGCACGCACAATGCGAGACCACCCAGGTTCGGGAGCACAGCAAGGGCGCCGCCCTGTTCGGCTACACGAAGCTGTACGGCAGCGTCCCGGGTGGGCAGGCGGAGTTCCTGCGCGTCCCGCAGGCGCACTTCGGGCCCATCAAGGTCCCCGAGGGGCCGCCCGACGAACGGTTCCTGTACTTGTCGGACGTCGTGGCCACGGCCTGGCAGGCCGTTGCGTATGCCGACGTCCCCGACGGCGGGTCGGTGGCCGTGTTCGGTCTGGGCCCGATCGGACAGATGTGCGCGCGCATCGCCCGGCTGCAGGGGGCGGAGGCGGTGATGGGAGTCGACCTCGTACCGGAACGTCTGCAGATGGCCAGGCGTCACGGCGTCGAGACGGTGAACATCCGGGAGGTGGGGAGCGTCCCCGCCGCCCTTCGCGACCTGACTGAAGGACGCGGACCGGACTCGGTGATCGACGCGGTCGGGATGGAGTCCCACGGCTCCCCCGTCGGCCGGACGGCGCAGATGGCGGTCGGCCTGTTGCCCGACCGGCTCGCGGACCCGCTCGCCGGCAAGGCAGGCATGGACCGGCTGAACGCTCTGCTCACCGCGATCAGCGCCGTTCGACGGGGCGGGACGGTGTCGATCATCGGCGTGTACGGCGGTGCCGCGGATCCTCTGCCGATGATGGAGCTGTTCGACAAGGGCCTGCAGCTGCGCATGGGCCAGGCGCATGTGAAGCGCTGGGTCGACGACATCATGCCCCACCTGCTGGACGACGCAGATCCGTTGGGGACCGAGGACCTGGCCACGCACAGGCTCTCGCTGGACGACGCCCCCCACGGCTACGACGTCTTCCAGAAGAAGCAGGACGGCTGCATCAAGGTGCTGTTGCAGCCGTAGGCCCCGGGCAACCAGGACAGGCGGAGCAGGGCGGTGCGACGAGGCCCGCAGGGCGTCGTGGCGGTGGTCACGGGCGCCTCCAGCGGCATCGCCCGCGCGACCGCGCTGGCGCTTGCGCGACGGGGCGCCAGCGTCGTCCTGGCCGCGCGCAGCGAGGATTCCCTCCGGGAGGTCGCGGACCGCTGTGTCGCGGTCGGTGGCCGGGCGCTGGCGGTCCCGACGGACGTGGCTGTCGAGGAGGACGTCCAGCGGCTGGCCCGGAGGGCGAGCGACGCGTTCGGACGCATCGACGTGTGGATCAACGCGGCCGCCGTCATGGCCTACGGGGGATTCGAGGACATCCCCGCGGCCGAGTACCGCCACGTCGTCGAGACCAACCTGTTCGGCCAGGTCCACGGCGCCCGGGCCGTGCTGCCACACTTCCGGCGCCAGGGCCGGGGAGTCCTCATCAACGTGGGGTCGGTCTGGGGACACGTGACGTCGCCGTACGTCAGCCCCTACGTCGTCAGCAAGTTCGGCGTCCGTGCGTTCTCCGAATGCCTGCAGGAAGGGCTGCGCCTGGGCCGCGACAAGGACATCCATGTCTGCCTCGTCCTCGCCCAGTCCGTCGACACCCCGATCTTTCGACACGCCGGCAACTACACCGGCACGCTGCCCAAGCCGATCCCCCCCATCGTCAATCCTCAACGAGTCGTCAAGGCCATCCTGGGATGCGTCGAACACCCCCGGCGGCAGGTGACGGTCGGGTGGTGGGGCCGCATGCTCGAGCTGGGCCACGCCGTGACGCCCGCCTTCTACAGCCGAGTCGTCCCCGAGGCGATGAACATGCTGGCCTTCGGTCGCGAGCCCGCCGCACCCACACCCGGCAACATCTACGAGCCGATGCCGCAGTGGAACCAGACGACCGGCGACTGGCGAGACAAACGGCGCGCCGCCGCCCGCGCCGCCGTTCTCGTCGGCGCGGCCGCGACGACCGCAGCGGTCACTCGCTCCCTGCGGCGCTCGAACGCCGTTGCAGAGCCGTGATCCCAGGAAGCGGGTTATTCCGGTGTTACTGAGGGAACCGGGGGAGCCGACGACGCGGAGGAGGACCCGAGCATGACCGAGCAGAGCAGTCAGGCCGACGCGATCAGCCTGCTGACCGGCGACCATCGAACCGTGGACGGCCTGTTCTCCGAGTACGAGCAGCTGAGCGCCGGTGACACCGACCGCAAGCGCCATCTCGTCGACCAGGTGATCCGCGAGCTGTCCGTGCACGCGGCCGTGGAGGAGCAGCTGCTGTACCCGTTCATCCGCGACGAGGTGCCTGACGGGTCGGACCTGGCCGAGGAGGGCATCGAGGAGCACCAGGAGGCCAAGGAACTGCTGGCCCAGCTGGAGGACATGGACTCCTCCGACGCCGAGTTCGACACGACCGTGGGGCGGCTCATCTCCGACGTCCGTCATCACGTGGAAGAAGAGGAGCAGCAGTTCTTCCCGAGCCTGCGCCGGGTCGCCACCGAGGAGCAACTGGTCGACCTGGGGCGCAAGCTCGAGCAGGCCAAGTCGACCGCCCCGACCCGGCCGCACCCGCACGCACCCAGCAGCCGCGCGGGTCACCTCGCGGCCGACCCGGCCGCCGCCGCGGTCGACCGCGCCCGCGACGCAGTCACCAAGGACGACAGCTGACGAGGTGCTGCGGGCAGAGCGGATGACGCCCATCGGCGAGACCCCCCTCTCCGAGGCGACGAGCGAGGCGGCCCACCGCGCCCGCGGCGAGAAAGAGGCCTACGCCGGCGAGGAGCCCCGGCCGCTCGGCTCCTACGCCGTGCTGATGGCGGCGTACGGGGCCGGGGTGCTCGGCTTGGTGGAACTCGTTCGCCGCAGCGATGTCACAACGCCCGAGCGGATCGGCTTCGGTGACCTGTTGTTGCTCGGGGTGGCCACCTACAAGGTGTCGCGCCTGCTGGCCAAGGACCCGGTGACCAGTCCGATGCGGGCGGCGTTCACCACTTTCGAAGGCGTGTCCGGCCCCTCAGAGCTGCGGGAGGCCCCCAGTGGCCACGGACTGCGCCATGCCGTCGGTGAGCTTGCCGTCTGTCCGTTCTGCCTCGGCCAGTGGGTCGCAACCGGGTTCGTCTTCGGTTACCTCTTACGTCCGCGCGCCACCCGCCTGGTGGCGTCGGTCTTCGGCGTGATCAGCGCAGCCGACCTGTTGCAGTTCGCGCATGCGGCGATCCAACGCAACAGCGACTCCTGAGCGCGCCGACGCGGGTCAGCGCTTCTCAAGGGGGACGTACTCCCGCTCGGTCGCCCCGGTGTAGATCTGGCGCGGTCGGCCGATTCGCGTCTCGGGGTCGTCGATCATCTCCTTCCATTGCGCGATCCAGCCGGGCAGGCGGGCGATCGCGAACAACGCCGGGTACATGTTCATGGGCAGCCGCATGGCCCGGTAGATCAGCCCCGAGTAGAAGTCGACGTTGGGGTACAGCCTGCGCTCGACGAAGTAGTCGTCGCTGAGCGCCGTGTCCTCCAGCTCCATGGCGATGTCGAACAGGGGGTCGTCGCCCAGCAGCTTGCCCAGCAGGTCGGTCGCCGTCTGCTTGATGATCCGCGCCCGCGGGTCGTAGTTCTTGTAGACGCGGTGACCGAAGCCGGACAGGCGGAACGGGTCGTCGTGGTCCTTGGCCCGGGCGACGAACGACTGGGTGTCGCCCTCGGCGTCGCGGATGTGCTCGAGCATCTCGACGACGGCCTGGTTGGCGCCGCCGTGCAGCGGGCCCCACAGCGCGCTGATCCCCGCCGCCACCGACGCGAAGATGTTGACGTGACTGGATCCCACGAGGCGCACGGTCGACGCCGAGCAGTTCTGCTCGTGGTCGGCGTGCAGCAGGAACAGCAGGTCCAGCGCCTTGGCCAGCTGCTCGTCGACCTCGTAGGGCTCGGCGGGCACCGCGAACATCATGTGCAGGAAGTTCTCGCAGTACGAGAAGCGGTTCTGCGGATACACGTACGGCTGGCCGATCGAGCGCTTGTAGGCGAAGGCGGCGACCGTCGGCAGCTTGGCCATGAGGCGGTGGATCGAGATCTCCACGTGGTGGGGGTCGAACGGGTCGTACTCCTGCTGGTAGAAGGTCGACAGCGCCGACGTCCCCGACACCAGGATGCCCATCGGGTGGGCGTCGTGGCGGAAGGCGTCGAAGAAGGCCCGCAGGTCCTCGTGCAGCAGCGTGTGGTGGGTGATCTGCTGGCGGAACTCCTGCAACTGGTCGCCCGTGGGAAGCTCGCCGTAGATCAGCAGGTAGGCCGTCTCGATGAAGTCGGAGTGCTCGGCGAGGTCCGCGATCCCGTAGCCGCGGTAGCGTAGGGCTCCCTCCTCGCCGTCGATGAAGGTGACGTCGCTCTTCGCCGAGCCGGTGTTCGCGTAGCCCGGGTCGTACGTCACATACCCGGTGGCGTCGCGCAGCTGGGAGATGTCGAAGGCCTTCTCGCCCTCGGTCCCCTCGATGACCGGTGCGTCGAAGTGCGTGTCGTCGAGCTCCAGGCGGGCCTGCTTGCTCATCTGTCTGCCTTTCCTCGGGGCGTCAGCCTTCCCGCAGCGACCGCAGCGGCGGACGCTCGACGACCTCGACGGGACAGACCTGCGGGACCATGCGCCCGTCGAGGCGGCTGAACTGCATGTAGTCGGTGCGCCCGGCCGAGCCGGCCCGCATCCGGCCCTCGTCGGTCAGCCGCCGCGCCGCGACCTGCCCGATCGCGAACGCCATCCGCGACAGCGCCGCCAGGGGCTGGTTGGTGTGGACCCGCTCGACCAGGTCGACCTGGGCGATGGCGTCCACCCCCACCGCCGACACGGTGTCCAGCAGCATGCCCAGCTCGACCCCGTAGCCGGTGAAGAACGGAATGGACTCGAACAGCTGGCGCCGCCCGGCGTACTCGCCGCCGAGCGGCTGGACGATGCCGGTCAGCTCGGGCCAGAACATGTTCAGCAGCGGCCGGGCCATCAACTCGGTGACCCGCCCGCCGCTGGTCCAGTCCTGTGCGAAGGGGCGGTCGTAGAAGCCCTTGACGAGCTGGATGCCGGGGTCGTCGAGCAGCGGGCCCAGCAGTCCCCATACGTAGCGCGGATCCGGCTTGCGGATGTCGCTGTCGCAGTAGGCCACGATGTCCCCGGACGTGACCGCCAGCCCCCGCCACAGCGCGTCGCCCTTGCCGAGGCTCTTGCCGAAGTCGGGCAGTACCTGGCTGTCGTCGTACACCGGGACGCCCGTGGCCGCCGCCCGCTCGGCCGTGCCGTCGGTCGAGCTGCCGTCCAGCACGACGAGCTCGTCGACGAGCCCGCCCTCTCCGGCCAGCGAGGCCACCGCCTCGATGTTCTCGGCGATCGTCCCGACCTCGTTGCGGCAGGGCACGACGACGCTGACGGTCACGCCCGTCTCGGCCTTGCGCGCCACCAGCCCCTCGACCGAGAAGTGCTGGTAGCGGTGCGTCCGGCCCTCGAACCAGCTGCGCGCGTCGATGTCCATGACCGGCCAGGATAGGCCAGGTCAGGAGACGTCGAGTTCACCCTCCATGCCGGCCTCGCGGTGCCCGGGGACGCTGCAGTAGTAGGTGAGGGTCCCCGGCTCCAGCTCGGCCGTGCCCTGCTCGGTCTGCCCCCCGTCCGCCTCGACGATGGGCTGGCTGCTCACCTCGTCGATGACCACGTTGTGCCGCAGCCCTCCCTCGCTGGTGAGCACGAACGTCTGCTCGCCGGCGGGGGCGGTCCGCGGCGCCTGCTCGAAGACGAGCTCGTCGGTGCCCACGAACTCCAGCGCGCCGGGGGGGACGCCGCCGCCCCCGTCCTCACCCTCGTTCTCGCCGCTCTCGGCGTCGCCGCCGGCGGCCCGCCCTTCGTGCAGGGGACGCATGCCGGCGGCGTCGGCGACCAGGCCGGCCCCGACCAGGCCGACGACCCCGATCGCCAGGCCCACCCCGATGGTGCGCGGCGCGATGCGCGGGCGGTTGGAGACGAGCGCGGCGACGAGCAGGATGTAGCCGGCCAGCGCCAGCGCCACGAGCACGGCGACGAGCTCGGGCACGGTCAGCAGGACCCGGGAGATGCTCCACGCCACCAGCGCCATGACGACGAGCACCGACAGCGGCATGACCAGCGGCAGGAAGGCGCGCTCGCGGACCTCCGGCTTCAACGCTGCGTCAGCTCCGGGTCGGACAGGTTCGGCTCCAGGTCACGCCAGTACAGCACGTCGGGGCCTCCGCTGCGATCCTCGAACGCCCAGCGGAAGAACAGCCAGGCGATGACGACCCACAGCAGCAGGCCGCCGCCGATCTTCATCACCAGCCCAGCGACCTGCTGGTCGGTCAGCACCGAGACCCCCCAGGCCCGGGCGGAGGCCTCGTAGGCCGAGTACAGGGGGGTCCGACCGAAGGTCAGGAAGGAGGCGGGAACCGTCGGCACGATCGACTGAGCGAACAGGTACAGCATCCGGACCGGGTAGGACAGGTGCGGCAGCTCCGGCAGCGGGCTGAGCACCGGCCACCACATCAGGATCGCCGTGACGACCCACGTGGCGTGGGTGGCGAAGTGGAACAGCTCGTTGGTGGCGCTCAGGTTCACCACCGCCGGTACGTGGTAGACGGCCACCCAGGCGTTGAAGATCACCAGCGCCACCAGCGGCCTGGTCACCACCCGCATCAGGCGGAAGACGGGCGCTCTGCGCAGCAGCCGCCGCAGCAGCCAGCCCGGGGTGCCGAGGATGAGCAGCGGCGGGGCCACCAGCGAGAACAGCAGGTGCTGGACCATGTGGACGCTGAACAGCGCGTCGGACAGGGCGTCCATCGGCCAGTCGGCCGCCAGCCACAGCGCCGCGACGCCGAGCAGGTAACAGGCCTTCTGGCCCCTGGTGGCGGCCCGCCCCCCGGGTGCGTGCCGCGGCCCCCAGACCGACAGCGCGTAGGCGTAGCCGGCCAGCAGCAGCGTGACGACCAGCCACACGTCGGGGTGCGGCGCCCAGGTGAACGGGACCGGGGGGGCCATGCGCCGTCAGGCCGCCTGCGTGAACAGGGTGGCCAGCGCGCCGGCGTAGACCACACCGGCCAGTCCCAGGCCGATGAGGAACAGCCGCCGGAACATCCGGTGGTCGAAGCGCAGGTGCATGAACCACAGCACGACCAGCGCGAACTTGATGACCGTCAGCAGGAGCAGGGCCGGCACGATCAGCGCGTTGGAGGCCTGCGTGTAGTACAGCACCACCTCCAGCGCCGTGACCACCGCGAGGATGGCGGCGACCTGCACGTACTCGCCCGGGCCCGGGTGGGCGTGCTCGTCGGGGTCGGTGTCGGTGTCGGCCAACGCGGCTCCTACAGCTCCGACGGGATCAGGTAGATGAGGGTGAAGATGAGGATCCAGATAATGTCGACGAAGTGCCAGTACAGCCCGACGATCTCGACGGCCTCGGCGCGCTCGGTGGGCAGCTTGTCCAGCATCGACGCCGCCCACATGGCCAGCAGCATGAGCACGCCGAAGGCCACGTGCGCCCCGTGGAAGCCGGTGAGCACGAAGAACGCCGAGCTGAACGGGCTCGTGGTGATGGTCATGTCCTCGGCGAAGAAGACGGTGAACTCATAGACCTGCCCGGACAGGAACACCAGCCCCATCAGGGCGGTCGCCAGGGTCCAGGCGCGGAACCCCCGGTGGTCCCCGGACTGGATGGCCGCCAGGGCGAGCACCATGCCCAGCGACGACATCAACAGCACGAAGGTGCTCACCGAGGTGAACGGGATGTCGAAGATCTCCGCCGGCGTGGGGCCGTCGCCGGTGCGGCGGACGTACAGCAGGTAGGTGGTGATGAGCGCCCCGAAGAACAGGCACTCCGAGGCCAGCAGGGCCCACATGCCCAGCTTGACGTTGGACAGCCCGAGCGAGCTGTGGTGACCCTCCTCGGTGGCGACGGCGTCGCTCACCGCGGCTCCTCGCTGGGCTCGAGGACCCACCCGAACAGGCCGCCGAGCAGGATTACCAGGCCGACGGGGATGAGGAACGCCCCGAAGATGACCCCGTAGGCCATCACGGGCAGGCCCAGCGCGGCGACGAGCGGGAAGTACGACGGGTCGGGCATGTGGATGTGCGGACCCTCGTGCTCACCCTGGTCGTGGTCGACCACCGCCGACCCGCCGGTCGGCACCGGCACCGGCCGGCCGCCCTCCCCCTCGACGTACTTGCGGTGCCACAGCTCGTCGCGGGACGTGACGTGCGGGATGGAGTCGAAGTTGTGGGGCGCCGGCGGGGAGGTGGTCAGCCACTCGATCGTGCGCGCGTCCCACGGGTCGTTGCCGGCGGTCCGGCCCGACCGGACGCTCTTGACGATGTTCACCAGGAAGACCAGGAAGGACCCGAAGATGAGCACCGAGCCCGCCGTCGACACGGCGTTCCACAGGTCCCAGCCCATGCCGGCCTCGTAGGTGTAGACGCGCCGCGGCATGCCGTCGAGGCCCAGGATGTGCATCGGTCCGAAGGTCAGGTTGAACCCCAGCAGCATCGTCCAGAAGTGGATCTGGCCCAGCCGGTCGTCGAGCATGCGCCCGGTCGCCTTCGGGAACCAGTAGTAGGCGCCGGCGACCAGCCCGAAGACGGCCCCGCCGAACAGCACGTAGTGGAAGTGCGCCACGACGTAGTAGGTGTCGTGCTGCTGCGTGTTATGGGGGACCACCGAGTGGGTGACGCCGGACAGGCCGCCGATGGTGAACATCGCGACGAGCCCGACGGCGAACAGCATCGGCGTCGTGAACTTGATCTTGCCACCCCACAGGGTGCCGATCCAGTTGAAGATCTTGATGCCCGTGGGCACCGCGATGATCATCGTCACCAGGCCGAACGTCGCGTTGGCGACCGGGCCCATGCCGGTCGTGAACATGTGGTGGGCCCACACGCCCCAGCCGATGAAGCCGATCGCGATGCCCGAGAAGACGATGGCGGGGTAGCCGAACAGCGGCTTGCGCGAGAACGTCGGCAGGATCTCCGAGACCATCCCGAAGGCGGGCAGGATGAGGATGTAGACCTCGGGGTGACCGAACAGCCAGAACATGTGCTGCCACAGGTGCGGGTTGCCCCCCGCGCCCGCGTCGAAGAAGTGGGAGCCGAAGCCGACGTCGAACATCAGCTGCCACAGCGCGATGCCGATGACCGGCATCGCGAAAAGCATGAGGAACGACACGACCAGGGTCATCCACGAGAACACCGGCATGCGCATCAGCGTCATCCCCGGCGCGCGCATGTTGAGCATGGTCACGATGAAGTTGGCCGCGGACACCAGTGACGCCAGCCCGGCGATCTGCAGCCCCAGCGAGTAGAACAACATGCGGGTCTGGTGGATCTCCACGGCCCCGGTGGCGACGCGGTCCGGGCCGATGAGGCTCAGCGGCGCGTAGTTGAACCAGCCGCCGTCGGGCATGCCGCTCACGAACATGCTCGAGTACAGGAACAGCCCGCCGGAGAGAAAGACCCAGAAGCTCAGCGCGTTCAGCCGGGGGAAGGCGACGTCGCGCGAGCCGATCTGCAGCGGCATGACGTAGTTGAAGAAGGCCGAGCTCATCGGCATGACGCCGAAGAAGATCATCGTCAGGCCGTGCATCGTGAAGATCTGGTTGAACACGTCGGCGCTGACCACGTCCGCCCCGGGCTGGGCGAGCTGGGCGCGGATGACGAGGGCCTCGATGCCGCCGACGAAGAAGAAGAAGACGGCCGCCATGAAGTACAGCAGCCCGATCTTCTTGTGGTCGACCGTCGTGAACCAGCTCCACAGGCCGGTCTGGGCGGTCGGGCGGGCCAACAGGCTCCGCCTGGCGGTGGGTTCGGCGACGGCGGTCACGCGTGCGCTCCCGGGTCCGGCATCGGGCTCACTCCAGGGTCTGCAGGTAGGCCACGAGCGCGTCGACCTGCGACGCGGACAGGTTCAGGTCGGGCATCTGCGAGCCGGGCTTGACGGCGGGGGGGTCGCGCAGCCAGCGTCGCAGGCTCTCGGTGGTCGTGGGCAGCATCCCGCCGGCGAAGGACTCGCGGCTGGCCAGGTGCGTGAGGTCGGGTCCCACCCGCTGGTCGGCGCCGTCGTACCCGTCGATCGCGTGGCAGGCGATGCACTGCTGTGACGAGAACAGCCGCTCGCCCCGGGCCGCCAGCCCGCCGGCGACCGGCTGTGCGGGCCGGCGCTGCTCGGCCAGCCACCGCCGGAAGTCGCCGGGCTCCTGGGCGACCACCGTGAACTTCATGTTGGCGTGCGACAGGCCGCAGAACTCGGCGCACTGGCCTGGATAGGTGCCCGGCCGGTCGGCCTGGATCCACATGTTCTGCGTGTCGCCCGGGGTGTAGTCGGTCTTGCCGGCCAGCTGCGGCACCCAGAAGCTGTGGATCACGTCCGCGTCGGGCCCCGTGCCGTCCAGGGTGAGCCACACGGGCCGGCCGGTGGGAATGTGCAGCTCGGTGGCCGTGACCACGCCGCTGTCGGGATACTCGAACTCCCACCAGTACTGCTTGCCGACGACGGTGACGTCCATGGCCCCCTCGGGCCGGTCGTCCAGCCCGAACAGCGTGGTGATCGTCGGGACCGCGATCACGGCCAGGATGACCGCGGGGATCACCGTCCAGACGATCTCCAGGCGCGTGTTGCCCTCCACCTGCCGCGGCACGTCGTCGTCGCCCGGCCGGCGCCGGAAGCGCACCATGGCGACGATGATCAGCCCCTGCACCAGCACGAACACCGCGACGGCGATCGGGAACACGATGTTCCACAGCCGGTCCTGCGACTCGGCCACCGGGCCCGCCGGGTCCAGGGCGTCCTGCGGCCCGCCGGTCAGTCCGCAGCCGCCGACGAGCACCGCCACCAGGACCGGCAGGGCCCACCGGGCCGGCGCGGTCCCCCGCGGGCGGCGAGGCCTCATCTGTCCTCCGTCTCGAGCGGTGCGGTCGAGCGGCGCCGTGGCGTCACGCCCTGCGCCACGGCCGGCAAGTCTAGTGGACGACCGCTCGGCGTCCCCACCCGGCGGGTCGGGACGCCAGGGTAGCCACGGCCGTCGGCCCGCGCGCCGCCCCCGGGTCGGGTTCAGTGGCGGGTCAGCCTTTCGGCCAGGGCCCGCCCGCCGGGGGGTCGCCCGCTGCGCCGGGCCCGGGCGTCGACACGCGCCAGGGCCCCCTGCAGGTAGCGGACGGCCAGCCAGCGCAGCGGCTCGGGCTCCCAGCGCCGTGGCGGGTGGTTGACCATCGGCAGGTCGCCCAGCTCGCACGAGCCGGTCGTGATCAGGTCGGCCAGGACCCGCCCGGCGAGGTTGGCCGCCGCCACGCCCTGGCCGGTGTAGCCGTAGGCGCCCGCGAGGCCGGTCCGTGGGTTGAAGAAGAACGTCGGCAGCCAGTCGCGCGGCATCCCCACCGCCCCGCCCCAGGCGTCGGCGAAGCCCACCCGGCGCAGCGGGGGGAACCACTCGACCAGGTGGCGGCGCAGCATGGCGTGGGTGGGCCCGTGGTGCGCCTGCGCCTCGCTCATCGCCGAGCCGAACCGGTACGGCACCCCGCGCCCGCCGAACAGGATCCGGCCGTCCTCGGTGCGCGACAGGTAGTCGACGGTCAGGCGGTGCGACGACAGGCACTCGCCGCCGTCCCAGCCGATCTGGGACCACCGCGCCGGCGACAGGGGCTCGGTCAGCACGACCAGCGAGTACAGGGGCAGCACGCTGCGCCGCCATCCGGGCAGTTGGGCCAGCCAGGCCTCGCCCGCCAGGACGACCACGTCGGCCCGCACGTCGCCGTACGCGGTGCGCAACCGCGGTCCGCCCCGGCCGCGGGGCCGGACAGCGGTGACCCCGGTGCCCTCGTAGACGGCGGCGCCGCGCCGCTCGACCGCGCGGGCC
>JALYGZ010000331.1 GCA_030776845.1 Actinomycetota bacterium | reverse complement strand
CCCAGGGGCCACACGCCGGCCTCCAGCGGGAGGTGCTCATGGTCGCCCTGCGGTCCCCGGACCTGCTGCCCGACGAGTGGGCCGCCGTGCGCCCCGACGACTTCGAGCCCGGCCTGCTGCGGGACCTGTTCGAGGTCATCTCCCGCGACCCGTCCGCCGGGCCGCAGAGGCTGCTGGACGCCATGCCCGACGACGACGCCAGGACCCGGCTGCGGGCGCTGCTCATGTCCGAGATGACCGTCGAGCCGGAGCAGGGCAAGGTCGCGTCGATGGTCGCCAGGCTGCGCGCCCTGGGCGTCGAGCGGCGACGCGATGCCGTGCGGGAGCGGCTGGCGCGGCTCAATCCCCAGACCGACCCCGACGAGCACCGGACCCTGTTCACGCGGCTGGTGGAACTGGAGGGCCAGCGCAGCGCGTTGCTCGACGGGATGGGCGCCTGAGGGCGCCCGGACGAGGGGTGAGCATGGACCCGGCCGAGGCGGCCGCGGATGGCCAGGACGCCGGCGCGCGTCCCGCCGCGTCCCTGGGGGCCGTCGCCGACGACCGTATCGTCCACGAGCGTCTCGACGAGCTGTCCCGGCGGACCGCCAGCAGCGATCCAGTGCGGATGTACCTGGAAGAGATCGGCCGCGTCCCGCTGCTGACTGCCGAGGAGGAGGTCGACCTCGCGAAGCGGATCGAGGCCGGCCTCGCCGCCACGGCGCTGCTGTCCGGCGACGGCGAGCGGGCCGCGACGCTGCGGCGGATCGCGCGGCGCGGCGAGCTGTGCAGGCGTCGTCTGGTGGAGTCCAACCTCCGGCTGGTCGTGTCGATCGCCAAGCGGTACATGGGCCGGGGCCTGCTGTTCCTGGACCTGATCCAGGAGGGCAATCTCGGCCTCATCCGGGCCGTCGAGAAGTTCGACTACACGCGCGGCTACAAATTCTCGACCTACGCGACCTGGTGGATCCGGCAGGCGATCACCCGCGCCATCGCCGATCAGGCCCGCACGATCCGCATCCCGGTCCACATGGTCGAGACGATGAACCGGGTGCTGCGGGTGCAGCGGCGCCTGCACCAGGAGTGGGGCCGCGAGCCGTCGCTGGAGGCGATCGGACGGGCTGTGGAGCTGGCCCCGGAGCGGGTGGCGGAGATCCTCAAGATCTCCCAGGAGCCGGTCAGCCTGGAGACGCCGGTGGGAGAGGAGGAGGACTCCGACCTCGGCGACTTCATCGAGGACACCGCGGCCGTCGTACCCGTCGATGCGGCCACCTTCGCGGTGCTGCGCGAGGAGATCGCCGGCGTGCTGCACACCCTCACCGAGCGTGAGCAGCGGGTCATCCAGCTGCGCTTCGGGATGGTCGACGGCCGGCCGCGGACCCTGGAGGAGGTGGGGGTGGAGTTCGGGGTGACACGTGAGCGGATCCGCCAGATCGAGTCGAAGACCCTCTCGAAGCTGCGCCATCCCTCCCGCAGCCAGCAACTGCGGGGCTACCTGGAGTGAGCGGGCGCCCCGGTGCCGGACTCAGCGCGGGGGAGTCTGGGTGGCCGGGTCGGTGTCCACGGTGACGGCATCGTCGCCGCGGACCATCCTGGTCACCTTCGACACGCCGTCGCTGGCCTTGTGCTCGATGGTCTGGCTCGCCTGCGCCGCGGCGTCGCGGATCTCGGTGCTGATCTGCTGCGCCGGCTCCGAGCGCTTCAGCCCGGACACGGCCCGCTTGATCTGCAGGTACCGCTCCGTGCCGGCCTTGGCCCCCATGGTGTAACCGACGCCGAAGCCGACGACGAGTCCGAGTCGGAAGCGCATGGCAACTCCAGTCGTGATGCGCCTCCCCGACGCTTCCCCCTGTCGAGGAGGGTCACACGTGACCGGTGGATATACTGTGGCCGTCTCATTCCGGGGTAGCTCAATTGGCAGAGCAACCGGCTGTTAACCGGTAGGTTGCGGGTCCGAGTCCCGCCCCCGGAGCGCGCCAGCCCGTCGACTGAATACTGCCGTCGGCATTCCGACGCGAGTGTTCACTCGACGGTCAGTGTCTGAGCGGGGGCGTCAGTCCCAGGAGCCCTCTAACAGCGGGCGCACCGGATGCTTGTCGCGGCGCAGGCGCAGGCGCTGGAAGACGTCGGCACTGTGCGAGTCCTCGTCCTCGGCCTCCAACTGTGACCGGGCCGGGTCACCGGGATCCTCGGCGGCGCCGATCAGCAGCAGTTCGGCGCCCTCGTAGTCGAGGAACTCGCGTGGGTCGGCGGGGACCCAGCGGCGGTCGCCGATGTGCTGTGACAGCCGGGGCGGGAACTCGGGACGGCGCTGGGGAGGCAGGCCGACGCCGGCCGGCGCGCCGACCTCGGGGTTCTTGACCTGGAGGACGTAGCGGGCCTGCGGGGCGATGTCGAGGACCTGTTGCACCGGGCCGGGGTCGTCGGGAAGCTCCAACAGATAGGCGAGTCGGACGTCGCCGTCGGCCTCCAGGGCGTACACGCCCTCGCCGGCCGGTCGGGCGGCCGGCTGGTGGCGCTCGCCCCGGGTCTTCGTCCGGTACTGTTCGCCGGTCAGCGCACCGGTCACCGCCTCCCGGTCGTCGGTCACCAGGTCGACGTAGGCCCACAGCGGCTCGTTGTCGGCGATGTCGGGCAGGCGCTTCCGCCCGACGACGAGCATCCTGTGCCGGGTCTGGTCGTGTGGGCTCAGCACGACCGTGAACTGCTGCACGTCGGCGAGCCCCTCGGGTGACTCCTCCTCGACGACCGGGCGGAAGAAGAACTGGATGTCGCCAGACTCCAGGATCTCGCTCATTCCGGGCTCGACCTGTCGGCGCCGCTGGTGGAAGGCTTCAGGCTACCGGGTGTGCCGGGGAACGGGAGCAGGATGGCGGGCGTCGACAGGCCGAACACCCTGGGGGCCCTGCTGGGTCGGTGGCAGGGCCCCGGTGAGGGCCACTACCCGACGATCGAGCCCTTTCGCTACGTCGAGCGCGTCAGCATCGAGCCTGTCGCCGGCAAGCCGGTCCTTTCCTACCGCCAACGCACGTGGCGGCCGGACACGCGGACCCCGATGCACTCCGAGATCGGGTATCTGCGGCCGGCCGGTGACGACCGCGTCGAGTTGCTCCTGGTCCAGCCGACCGGCTTCGCCGAGGTCCACGTCGGACGCTTCGACGGGCACGTCCTCGATCTGGAGCTGGCGTCGCTCGCCCGCACGCCCACGGCCAAGCATGTCAGGTCGGTGCGCCGGCGCTTCGTGGTCGACGACGACGTCCTCGCCTACGACCTGTGGATGGCCTACGCCGACGTGCCACAGACCCACCATCTCCACGCTGAGCTGCGTCGCACGGGTCGGCGCGACCGCCGGTGACCGACTCCAGGCCGCTGCGTGTCGCTCTGTGGCGGGCAACTGCACGACGCGGCTTTGCCCGATGCGGCAGGCTCTCCCTGATCCCGTTAGCCTGCCGGGTGCTGGGGCCCGTAGCTCAGTCGGTCAGAGCAGCGGACTCATAATCCGTTGGTCGTGGGTTCGATGCCCACCGGGCCCACTACACGCCGTCTGACCTGCACGTTTCCACTCACCCGTCTGCTAGGCTCGAGAAGCATAGCGCACAGCGAGCAGATAATGGAAGGGCGTGGGCATGTCCGACCGGCTCGACGCGGGTGAGCTGGCGCGCTCGTGGAAGCGGTCGCTGCGCGCCCGCAACCGCGCCGACCGGACCATCGCCACCTACCTCGACGCCGTCGCCCGGCTCGACGTCTACGCCCGCGAGCACCGCCTCGACCCGTTCGCCCGCCGCACCATCGAGGCGCACCTGGCCGACCTCACCGACCGTGCCAAGCCCGCCACCGTCGCCTCGCGCTACCGCAGCCTGCAGCAGTGGTTCAAGT
>JALYGZ010000330.1 GCA_030776845.1 Actinomycetota bacterium | reverse complement strand
AGCGCCTCGAGCAGCCGCAGCCAGTCGGTCGCGGCCGGGGTGGCGAGCACGCTGCCGACGCCGTTGATGACGGCCGGCACGCCGGCCTCGCGCAGCCTGCCCTGCACGAGCGCCGCCTCGGCGTTCTTGCGCACCAGCACGGCCAGGTCGCGCGGGCGCACCGGGTGCTGCCGGAGGTCGCGGGGGTCCGTCTCGCACCGGGTGATGCGCGCGCGCGACTCGAGCAGGGTAACGATCTGGGAGGCGACGTCGTCGGCGACGCGGGCGCGGCCCGCGTCGGCCTGCACGCGGGCTCCCTTGTAGACCAGGCGGATCCCGCTGTCACGGCGCACCACCCGCAGCCGCAGCGGGGCCTCGACCGGCGCCCCCACCAGCCGCGGAGAGTCCTCGCCGGGCGGGGCCGCGTACGCGTCCCGGTAGGTGATGCCCGGGTGACCGAGGCTCGCGCCCGCGAACAGGGCATTGAAGGCGCGCAGCAGCCCGGCGTCGGAGCGCCAGTTGCGCTCCAGCGTGCGTCGGTCCCCGGCGCTCTCTGCCGCGTCGAGGTAGGCGTACACGTCGGCGCCGCGGAAGGCGTAGATGGCCTGCTTGGGATCCCCGATGAGCACCAGCCGTGCGGCTTCGTGGGCGAACACCCGCCGCAGGATCCCCCACTGGATCCGGTCGGTGTCCTGGAACTCGTCGATGAGCGCGACGCCGTAGGCGTCCCGGAGGCGCCGTTGCGCCGCCGCCTCGTGGTCCGGGTCCTCCAGCGCGGCCTGCAGCCGCGTGAGCAGGTCGTCGTAGGACAGCACGCCCAGCGCCCGCTTGCGGCGGTCGACCTCGGCGCGCACGCACCGGGCCAGCTCCACCCGCAGCGTCGCCTCGGGCTCCTGTGGCCGGACCGGTACGATCTGCGCGTCCGGGTTGGCGACCACCCGCCGGGCGATGGTGAGCAGATCGTCGCGGGACACCCGCGGGCCGCCCGCTGCGGGCTCGTAGAACCGGCGCAGGAACAGGTCGTCGACGACGGCCTCGACGAGGCCGCTCGTGTCCTCCAGCAGGGCGGCGCTGCGGTCGACGTCGGCCGCCACGCCGACGCCGGCGAGCACGTGGCGGCAGAAGCCGTGGATGGTGGCGATCGTGGCGGCGTCGAACTCGGCGAGGGCGGCCCGGAGATTCCGCAACCGCGTGGTCACCTCTTCCGGGCCGCCGGCGCACAGGTGCTCCAGCACGTCGTCGGTGTGGCTCGCCGAGGCGCCGGCGAGACGGCCGTCGAGGTGATCGACCGCGGCGACCAGGCGGGTGCGCACCCGCTCGCGCAGCTCCGCGGTGGCCGAGCGCGTGAAGGTGACGACGAGCAGCCGCCGCAGGGGAATGCCCTGCGCCACGTAGCGGGTGGCGTACCCGGCGATCGTGTGGGTCTTGCCGGTGCCGGCGCTGGCCTCCAGCACCGTGACGTCCCCGGATCCGGGCAGGGGGTCGTTGAGGTCGAGCCCGTCGGCGGTCAGCAATCCCGCACCTCCTCGAGGGCGAGAAGGCGGTCCCACAACCGGCGGGCGTACACCCCGAGGCGGCTGGGCTCCTCCGCCCATCCCTCGCCGCGCTCGTCGGGGCCGGCCGGATCCCGAACAAGCTCGGCCAACGGCTGGACGCAGCCCAGGACCAGCTGGTGCTCGGCCTCACGGTCCTCGTTGGGGTAGCGCCCAGCCCCCGTCGTCCATACCTTCTCCGCGGCCGCCTCGCCGTCGCGGCCGCGGGCCACGGCCCCGGCGTAGGCGGCCGAGGTCTCACAGTAGACCGGCAGCGGCGCGCGCAGCCCCCGCTCGTACAGGTCGACGAGCACCGCGAGCTCGTCCAGCGCCCGGTCGCGCCGCTCGTCGGCCGAGTCGGCCAGGGGCCCGACCCGCGCGACGGTGACCTCCTTCGAGCTCTGCGAGTTCCAACAGCGCCCGACGGTCACCGCCGACAGCGCCCGCTCGGGCTGCGCGGCGGTCGCGGCCAGGAGCCGCACCCAGGCCGCCAGGCGACGCTTGGGCTTGACCCGGGCGAAGCCGAACCGGAACACGACGTCGACGGCGACGTCCCCGACGGTTCCCACCAGCCGGCGACCGTCGCGCAGCGGCACGTCGACCGGCACGGCGGTCCGCTCGCCGTCGAGCGCCACATGGGCCCCGACCGCCTGCACCAGGGCCTCGACGGTGTCCCTCAGCCGTTCCAGCTCCTCGTCGGCCAGCGCCCCGGGCGGCAGGATCCCCCTGACCCGCTCGACGTCGGCCCACCTGCGCAGGTCCGCACCGCCGAGCCGGGCCGCCAGCAGCCGCTCGCCGACGCCGTAGCGGTCGAGCGGATCGAGCTTCGTGGGGATTGCGTCGCCCGGCTCCTCCTGCCGACCCGGGAGCGACACGCCGAGCCGCTGGCGCAGGAACGCCCTGACCGGGTGGCCCAAGAAGGCCACGAGCTGGTCGAGCTCGACGATGCCGGTGTCCGTCGGCGGGTCCAGCCGCCCGTCGAGGAACAGGACGGACCCGGTGTCGCCGGAGACTCGCGCGCGGGCCCCCGCGAGGGCCGCCGCGTCGAAGCCCCAGGGACGTCCGGGGACCAGCGCGCCGGTCGTGAAGTTACGCGGGTCGAACGGCTGCAACGGATGCCGCACGACCACGTCGCCGGTCGCCTCCTCCCCGTCGGCGGCCCGGACGGTGCGGTCGACGACGTCGAGCAGCTCCCCGACCGGGACGCACGGCGGCCGCGGCTCGTTGCTGCGCTCGTCGTGGCCGGTGTAGGTGACGAGCAGGTGGTCGCCGGCCGCGAGCAGCGCGTCGAGCAGCAGCTGGCGGTCCTCGGTGCGGGCGTCGCGGTCGCCCACCCGTGGGTCGCGTTCGACGAGGTCGTCCCCGTCGCCGGCGGTCCGCCGCGGGAAGGCGTCGTCATCCATGCCCAGCAGGCAGACCACACGGTGAGGGACGGACCGCATCGGCACGAGCGTGCAGAACGTCATGTCCCCGGTGCGGTGGCTGGCGCGGCTGGGCCGCCCGCGCAGCCGGTCCTCCAGCAGGGTGCGGACCTCCGGCAGCGCCAGGCGCAGGGGGCTGGCCACGCCGTCCGTCGTGGCCTCGGCCACGACGTCGTCGAGCAGGCGGTGCAGCTGCAGGGGCTGCCACCGGTCGTGCTCGCCGGTGGCGGTC
>JALYGZ010000329.1 GCA_030776845.1 Actinomycetota bacterium | reverse complement strand
GCTGCCGGCAGGCGTGGGGCTTGCCGAGCCAGCCCGGCGGCGGGGCGGTGCCGGGCAGGACCCGCAGGCGCGGGTCCCCATCGGCCGCGTCCAGGGCGAGCGCCGCGGTCCGGTCGCTCGACTCGTCGTCGAGCACGAGCAGCTCCAGGCTCACGCCGCGCTGGTCGAGCAGGGCACGGACGCACGGGCCGATGTGATCCGCCTCGTCGCGCGCCGGCACCAGCACGCTCACCCCGGAGTGTGTCGGGTGACTGTCGCTTTCCGAAAGCCAGTCGACACAGTCCGGGGTGCGCAGGAGGCGCAGGTTGACCAGGCTGTGGACGGTCACCGTCGCCGCCCCCAGCGACGCCCACCGGACCAGGCGCCTCGGCCACGCGACCGAGCTCACGCCGGGGCCGGTCTGCCCAGGGCCCGCAGCAGGGCGACGACGACGGCGCCCATGCCGACGCCGCCGACGAGCGCCACTTCCAGGTTGCCCCAGAAGGCGGCGTGGGCGAGCACGGACGAGGCGTACGTCCACAGGTACAGGGCGAAGGGCACCCGGTCGGCTCCGGCGGACGGCGCAGGCGGCAGCCGCGGCCACAGCACCGCCATCATCAGGGCGGCCACGGCGAGCCAGGCGGCGAAGTTGGTCAGCGGGACGCCCAGCAGCGGTCCGCCACCGGTCCAGGTCCAGTGGCCGGCGTCGACCATCTGCGGGTCGAGGAACAGGTCCCAGGCGGCCAGGGCCCCCGCGGCCAGCAGCGGGCCACGCCGCGGCTCGGCGGTGACCCGCCGGGCGACGAGCAGCGCGGGGTAGCCCATCATCACCCAGGCCAGCGGGATCACCGCCGGCACGCCGAGCGCCTGCCAGCCCAGCGTGCCCGCGTAGCGGTAGTCGCCGAACGGCAGCCCGGTCCGCACGCCGACGGCTTCCACGGCCAGTCCTCCCCCGCCGGCGACGGCCAGCAGCAGCAGCGTCCACCGTCCCCCCCGCCACATGGCCGAGTGGGTCACCGACGCGGCGAAGAACACGACGACGGTGGCAACCGTCAACCGGTGCCGGGCGACGCCGTCGACCAGCGGGTAGGCGGTCTGGCAGGCGACGACCGCCACGGCCAGCGCGGCCGGAAGCCGGCGCAGCGCCCGGGCGGGCCGCACGCGCGCCGCGGGAAGCCAGGCGATCACGACGCCGACCTTGCCCGGCCCCGCCGTGACCGCCGCCAGCGGCCCCGCCCGAGGTCCCCCAGCGCCACCCTGGCGGCGGACCGCCCGCTGGCGCCGAAGACACCGCCCCCCGGGTGCGTCGACGCGCCAGTGAGGTACAGGCCGCGCACCGGGGTGCGGTAGCCGGAAAGCTCGGGCGTCGGGCGCCAGGCGAACATCTGGTCAAGCGACATCTCCAGGTGCATGACATTGCCGCGGCGCAGGCCCAGCTCGCGCTCGAGGTCCCATGGCGTCTGCACATACATGCGCTCGACCGAGGCGGCGAAACCGGGGGCGGCCGCGTCGACCGCCTCGACGAGCTTCGTTCCCTCCCGCTCGCCGATGGCGTCCCAGCGCTCCCCGTTGGCCAGCTCGTAGGGATGCCATTGGCCCCACACCGTGACGTTGTGGCGCCCCGGCGGGGCGATCGTGTCGTCGAACGCCGAGAAGGTCATCGCCAGCGCGGCGGGCCACCGCGGCGCCTCCCCGGCGGCGAAGTCCCCGTGGGCGCGGCGCAGGTGGCGACGGGACGGGGCGAGCAGTTGCAGGGCGCGCCACTCGCGGCCGCCTGTGCCGGCGGGATATCGGGGCAGGGCCGTCGTCGCCAGCCGCACGACCATGCCCAGGCCGTTGCCGACCCGCACGGTGCGGCGCGCGCGCCTGGCCATGTCACCGGGTAGCGCCGCGTCCCCGAGCAGATCCAGTGTCTCCAGCAGGTGGCAGCCGGCGACGACAGCGGGGGAGGAGACCCGCTCCCCGGAGGCGACGCCGACTCCGGTGACCGCGCCGTCTCGGGAGAAGATGCGCGTCGCCCCGTCGCCGAGCCGCAGTGTGCCGCCGAGCGCCCGCAGGCGCCGCGCCAGCGCGACGGACAGCATCCCGGAACCGCCCTTGGGGTGGCCCGGGGGCCGGCGGTGCAGCATCGCGTTCCAGCCGACGAGGTCGGCGGAGGCGACCTCGTGGGTGGGCGGCCCCGACTGCGCCCCCAGCCACGACAGCGCCGTCTTGAGGCGCTCGTCGTCGAAGCGCTCGTCCAGCAGCTGGTCCCCGCTGGTCAGGAACTGCCGGGACAGCTCCAGCCCGCCCAGCCCCGTCGAGCGCCCGACGCCCCACAGGTGGCGGCCCAGGTTGCGTCCGGTCGGGGGTTCCGCGAAGGCGTCGAAGACACGTTCGTTGCGAGCCCCCCAGTCGTCGACGAAGGCGGCGTAGGCCTCGGCGTCGCGCGGCCCGCACACGGCGGCGATGGAGTCACAGGTCGCGCCCACGTCGACCGAGAAGCTGATGGCGGCGTCCCCGAACGGGGCGAATCCCCAGGGGTCGAGGTCCTGGTACTCCAGGCCGAGGGCCTCCAGCCCCAGGTCCTCCACGATGCCGGTGTGCCGGACCATGATGTGCGTGCTGGAGCCGACGTCCATGCGGTACCCGGGGAAGCGCTCCACGGTCGACACTGCCCCGCCGACCACGTCACGGCGCTCGACGACCTCCACGTCGAGGCCGGCGCGGGCCAGGTAGCAGGCCGCGACGAGCGCGTTGTGCCCCGCCCCCACGACGACGACGTCCCGCATGCGGCAAGTCTAGGTTCGCCCCCGTGACGGCCGGGAGGGCGTCAACCCGGTGCAAGCGGGTCGCGCCCACGCACGGTGCCGGTCGTGGCCATCACCTCGAAGCGCGCGAACAGTTCCTCGGAATACCAGCGGCGCCGGTGGGTGTCGTGGATGGCCGCCCGGTGCGCCGCGCCCCCGTAGGCGAAGCGGTCCAGGCGGTTCTGGTCGGCCCACACGCTGAACGTGCCCTGCACGCCCACCGGCGCCTCCCCGAAGCCGACGGCGAACAGCAGGCCGTCCCGGGCGTTCGCGTCGGCGGACACCGGCGGCACCGCCCGCCAGAAGACCCGCATCGTCGCGAGGCGCAGGCGGGCCCTCGTCACCGCCGCGACAGGTCCGGGGACCGACCCCCCGCCGGCCGTCGCCAGGGCACCGAACGGCTCGCGCCCCGACCAGCGACCACGCGACCGCAGCGGTCGCAGGTCCGCCCGCCAC
>JALYGZ010000328.1 GCA_030776845.1 Actinomycetota bacterium | reverse complement strand
TGAAGATCTCACATTTGGTCGGGTCGTTCGACTGGCAGTCACTCAGCTTGCCCGGCAGGGAGGCGCTCTCCAGCAGGCCCTTGCGTCGAGTAAGATCCCGCGCCTTGCGGGCCGCCACGCGCGCCGTCGCCGCCTGGATCGCCTTGCGGACGATATCCGCCGCCTCGTTCGGGTTGCGGTCGAACCAGTCCGTGAGGTGCTCATTGACGATCTTCTGGATGAAGGTCTTCGCCTCCGTGTTGCCCAGCTTCGTCTTCGTCTGGCCCTCGAACTGCGGGTTGGCCATCTTCACCGACACGATGGCCGTGAGCCCCTCGCGGACGTCCTCGCCGGTCAGGGTCAGCTCGCCACGCCCACTGCGCCCGTTGCCCCGGTGGGCCCCGGTCTCGCGCACGAAGCGGTTGACCACGCTCGTCAGGGCCTTCTTGAAGCCCTCCTCGTGCGTGCCGCCCTCGTGTGTGTTGATCGTGTTGGCGAACGAGTGGATCGACTCGTGGTACGTGGAGTTCCACTGGACCGCCACCTCGACCTCGTGGGGGCCGTCGGCGCCCCGCCCGGACGCCGAGAAGTGGATGATGCTGTCGTGCAGCGGCTCCTTGGCCGTGTTCAGGTGCGTGACGAAGTCGCGCAGCCCCCCCTCGTAGAAGAACACGGCCCGGCGCGCCTCCCCAGGGGTCTCCTCCACGGGGCGCTCGTCGGCGACGTCGATCGTCAGCCCCGCGGTGAGAAAGGCTGTCTCCCGGAACCGGCCGGTCAACGTGTCCCAGTTGTAGTCCACCGCCTCGAACACGTCCGCATCGGGCCAGAAGGTGATGGTGGTGCCGGTCTCCTCGGCCGGCCCCACGTCGGTGACCGGACCGTCGGGCACCCCCCGGCGGTAGCTCTGGCGGTAGTGGCGACCGTCGCGGCGCACGTCGGCCACCAACCGCGAGGACAGTGCGTTGACCACGCTGACGCCGACGCCGTGCAGTCCGCCGGACACGGCGTAGGACTTGCTGTCGAACTTGCCGCCCGCGTGCAGCACCGTCAGCACGACCTCCAGCGCCGACCTGCCCAGCCGCGGGTGCTCGCCGACCGGGATGCCCCGGCCGTCGTCGCCGACACGCACCCCGCCGTCGTCGAGCAGGGTGATCTCGATGCGCGAACAGCGCCCGGCCATCGCCTCGTCCACCGAGTTGTCGACGACCTCGTAGACCAGATGGTGTAAGCCGCGGGCACCGGTCGAGCCGATGTACATGCCGGGTCGCCGACGGACCGCCTCGAGACCCTCGAGGACGGTGATGTCCTTGGCGCCGTAGTCGTTGCCTGCTTCGCTCACGTCCGGCTGTGCCCTCTCGCCGCCTGGCTGCGCCTCGCATCACGTCCGAGTCGTGCCGGCGCGGCACCCACGCGAGCGCGGTGGGCGATGACATACGGCCGGCGCGGCCCGGCCCGGCTGCGGGAACGGGCCGCTGTCCAGTACGGCAAGTATAGCATGGGCGCCCTTCTCCCGAAGCGTCACCCACGGGTGTTATCGCTGGTCAGGGCCCCTATTTGCCAGGGGCGACCACGACGTTGACCCGCCGCACTGAGCCCGGCCCGAGGATCTCGTTCGCCCGCTCGGCCACGTGTGCGGACAGGTACCGGACCTGGGTCGCCCACGGCGACGACTCCGCGCGGACGACGAGCACCCCGCCGTGCAACCGCACCGGCTGGACATGCGCCGCCAGCTCGGGACCCACGATCTGCGACCAGCGTCCGTGGACACGCGCATCGCGCAGGCGCGGCGCCCACCCCCGGGCCGACGTCAGCTCCCCGAGCAGGTCGCCCAACGTCTCGGGCCCTCCGGCATCCCGCTGTCGGGTCACGCCCGTGCCGCCCCCCCGACGACGACCGCGCCGGGCTCGGCGTCGCGGCGCACCTCGTACCGGCGGCCCTCCACGGGGACGTCCTCGTCCACCGCCGCGGTGACGAGCACCTGCTCGTAGTCCGCACAGCGGCGCGCCAGGCGGGCCCGGCGGGTCTCGTCCAGCTCGGCGAACACGTCGTCGAGCAGCACGACCGGCTCCTCGCCCACCTCGTCGAGAACCGCCAGACAACCCAGCCGCAGGGCCAGCGCCAGCGACCACGTCTCCCCGTGACTGGCGTAGCCCTTCGCCGGCAGCCCCGCGATGTCAAGAGCCAGCTCGTCCCGGTGCGGTCCGGCCAGGGTCATGCCCCGTTGGCGCTCGTCCGCCGCGACGGCGGCCAGCCCCGCCCGCAGCTCGTCGGCGAGCGAGGCCGGCTGCGGCACCCCCGCGC
>JALYGZ010000327.1 GCA_030776845.1 Actinomycetota bacterium | reverse complement strand
CACGCGGGCCGCGGCGTCCGCGGCCACGGCCAGGTTCGCGACCGCCAGCGCGTCCTGCTCGGCCGGGGCGACGCCGTCGACCCGGTTGCCGTACAAGGCGTTGAGGACCCCACAGCCCAGGCGTGCGGCGAGCTCCGTCGCGACCGGCACGTTGGCCGTGAACGCCGCGGCCTGCGCGGGGATCGACAGCACGCCGCGGTCGCCGCCGGCCAGGACGCCGGCATAGAAGTTCAGGCACGCAAGCCGCACGCCGGCGTCGGTGACCGCCCGCACCAGGTCGTCGACCTCGGAGTCGGGCGGCTCGGGACTGTCGAAGGGCCACCACATCTCGACGGCCTGGAAGCCGGCCGCGGCCGCCGCGGCGGGACGGCGCAGCAGCTCCAGCTCGGTGAACAGGATCGAGAGGTTGACGTCGAAGCGCATGCCCCAACCCGGCGCGTTCCCTGATGGGGAACCCGTCATTCCGGGGTCACGTAGGCGGCCGTCAGGCCGCCGTCGACGGTCAGGGCCGCACCGGTCATGTACGACGAGTCGTCGGATGCCAGGAACAGCGCCGCCTTGACGATCTCCCCGCTCTGGGCGAACCGGCCCATGGGGATGTGCACCAGCCGGCGCTCACGTCGGTCGGGGTCGGCCAGCAGGTCGGCCATCAGCGCCGTCTGCACCGGCCCCGGGCACAGGGCGTTGGCCCGGATGCCCCGGCGGGCGTACTCGACGGCGATCTCGCGGGTCAGCGACAGGACACCGCCCTTGGAGGCGGTGTAGGCGATCTGGGGCGTGGCCGCCCCCATCTGCGCCACGAACGACGACACGTTGACGATCACACCGCCGCCGGCGCGCAACAGCGCCGGGATGCCATGCTTGCAGCACAGGAACACCCCCTTGAGGTTGATGTCTATGGAGCGGTCCCAGATGGCCTCGCCGGTGTCGGCGACGGACCCGTCGTCGGGGTGCATGATCCCGGCGTTGTTGTAGAGCAGGTCGACCTTGCCGAACGCCTTCTCCCCCTCGGCGTAGATCCGCTGCACGTCGTCGGCGTCGCTGACGTCGGCGACGACCAGGATGGCCTCCCCGCCGGCGTCGGCGACGGCGCCGACCGTCTCCCGGCCCGCGTCCTCGTCGACGTCGGACACGACCACCCGGGCGCCCTCGCGCGCGAACACCGCCGCCGCCTCGCGCCCCATGCCGGCGCCCGCACCGGTGATCGACGCCACCCGCCCCTCCAGCCGCATCGTCGCCTCCCCTGTCACGCGGACCCACCGGCCGCGGCATCGTAGGCGGCCCGCCACCCACCGCCCCCTTGACAGGCGGCGGTGCCCGGACCGAATACTGCCTGCATTTGCCGGCGGATGAACATGGAGGTCACGGTGGCAGCCCAGGACCGCCACGGCGGAGTCGAGTACACCGAGGCCGACGAGCGCTACCTGGCGGAGCGCAGGCTCAGGCGGGTCGCCGGCCCGGTTCTGCTGTGGGGCCTGGGCGTGGGGTCGGTGATCTCCGGTGAGTTCTTCGGCTGGAACTTCGGGCTGGCCGCCGGCGGCTGGGGCGGGCTGCTCATCGCCACCATCGTCATGGCCACGATGTACTCGACGATGATGATGTCCATCGCGGAGATGTCGACCGCGATGCCGGTCGCCGGGGGACCGTACGCGTTCGCGCGCCGCGCGCTGGGCCCCTGGGGCGGGTACATGACCGGCCTGGCGGTCACCATCGAGTACGTCCTGGCCCCGGCCGTGATCGCGGTCGGCATCGGCGGCTACATCGCCGACATCTTCCTGGAGCCCCCCGCGTGGGTCGGTACCTTCCTCATCCCCCTCATCGCCTACGTCATCTTCGTGTCGATCAACCTGCTGGGCGCCCGTGAGTCGCTCACGATCCTGCTGGGCATCACCGTCGTCTCCGTCGCCGTCCTGCTGGTGTGGGGCGGCGCGATGCTGCCCAACTTCTCGGTCGACAACCTGCTCGATATCGCTCCGACCGGTGACAACTCGCGGTTCCTGCCGTTCGGCTTCTTCGGGATCCTCGCCGCCCTGCCCGCGGCGGGTTGGTTCTACCTCGCGATCGAGGACGTGCCGTTGGCGGCCGAGGAGACCGACAACCCCGCCAGCGACCTGCCCAAGGGGATGCTGCTGGCGATGGGCTCGCTGGTCGTGTTCAGCATGATCTCGCTGTTCCTCGGCCCCGGATCGGTCGGCGCCGACGTCCTGAAGGCGTCGGGCAACCCCCTGCCGCAGGCCGCGCAGGGCGCCGGCGGCCGCGACTGGGTGTACTGGATGACAACCATCGTCGGGCTGACCGGGCTGATCGCCAGCTTCTTCTCGATCATCTACGCCTACTCGCGGCAGATCTTCGCGCTGTCGCGCGCCGGCTACCTGCCGACGTGGCTGTCGAAGGTCAACGCGCGGCACGCCCCGTACTGGGCGCTGATCGTCCCCGGCCTGGTGGGCTTCGGCACGATCCAGGTCGTGGACTTCTTCAACACCTCGCAGGACATCGCGACCGGCGACCTGCTCATCCAGCTGTCGGTGTTCGCCGCGCTGATCAGCTACGTGCTGATGATGGTCAGCCACCTGATGCTGCGGCGCAACGAGCCGGACATGGAGCGCCCGTACCGCACGCCGGGCTACCCGCTCACCCCGGTCGTGGCGATGACGCTCGCGGTGATCGCCCTGTTCTCCAGCCTCTTCTACCAGCCCCAGGTCGCGTTCATGGTCGGCGGCGTGCTGGTCATCTACCTGATCGGACTGGCCTACTTCGGCCTGTACAGCCGCCACCGTCTCGTCGCGCGCGCCCCCGAGGAGGAGTTCGCCCTGATCCAGCGGGCCGAGGAGGAGATCGGCTGAACCCGCCCGGTCCGGGGGACGCACGCGAAGGAGGCTGTGATGGCGGGCAATCTGGGAGTCGACACCCTGCGAGAGCTGGTCGACACCGGCGAGGTCGACACCGTGTTGACCTGCTTCGTGGACATGCAGGGCCGCCTGATGGGCAAGCGGGTGACGGGGCGCTTCTTCCTCGACTCGGTAATCCACGAGATGGAGGCCTGCAACTACCTGCTGACCGTCGACGTGGACATGGAGCCGGTCCCCGGCTACAAGGCCGCCTCCTGGGAACAGGGCTACGGGGACTTCACGGTCAAGCCCGACCTGTCCACGCTGCGGCGCATCCCCTGGCTGCCGGGCACCGCGCTCGTGCTCGGCGACCCCGTCGACCACCACGGCGACGACCTGGCCCACTCGCCGCGGGCGATCCTCAAGCGCCAGGTGAAGCGGGCCCGGGCGATGGGCTACGCCCCCAAGGTGGGCTCGGAGATCGAGCTTTTCGTGTTCGACGAGACCTTCGAGTCCGCCGCGGCCAAGGGCTACAAGGGCCTGAAGCCGGTCTCGCGCTACAACGAGGACTACCACATCTTCCAGACTTCCAAGGAGGAGCAGCTCATCCGGACGATCCGCAACGGCATGGACGGCGCGGGCGTGCCGGTCGAGTTCTCCAAGGGCGAGGCCTGGGCGGGCCAGGAGGAGATCAACCTGCGCTACTCCGAGGCCGTGGAGATGGCCGACCGCCACTCCGTCTACAAGAACGGGGCGAAGGAGATGGCCTTCGCCCAGGGCATGGCGATCACGTTCATGGCCAAGTACGACGACGTCGCGGCCGGCTCGAGCTGTCACATCCACTCGTCCCTGTGGGACGCCGACACCGACGAGGCGCTGTTCTCCGACCCCGACGACGAGCACGGCATGTCCAAGCTGTTCCACCACTACCTGGCGGGCCAGCTCGCGCTGTCCAGCGAGTTGACCTACTTCTTCGCGCCGTACATCAACTCCTACAAGCGCTACCAGAAGGAGACCTTCGCGCCGACGAAGGCGGTGTGGAGCGTCGACAACCGCACCACCGGCTACCGGGTGTGCGGCCAGGGGCCGGCGCTGCGCCTGGAGTGCCGCATCCCCGGCGCCGACTGCAACCCGTACCTTGCGTTCGCCGCAACGCTGGCCGCGGGCCTGCACGGCATCGAGCACAAGCTCGAGCTCGAGCCGCAGTTCCGCGGCAACGCCTACACCGCCGAGGGCGTGCGCGAGATCCCGGGCACCCTGCGCGCGGCGCTGGAGGCCCTCGACGGCTCGGAGGTGCTGCGCAAGGCGCTCGGCGACGTCGTCGTCGACCACTACGTGCACACCGGCCGGTGGGAGCAGTCGCTGTACGACCGCACCGTCACCGACTGGGACCTGCGGCACAACTTCGAGCGCATCTGAGGCTGCGCCGGCGCAAGGGGTTCGCCATGCAGACACGCGAGCTGTTCGTCGACGGCCGGGAGCGGTCGTCGGCAGACCGCAGCACCGTGGAGGTCGAGGACCCGGCCGCCGGCCGGGCGTGGGCGCGCGTGGCCGAGGCCGGGGGTGACGATGTCGAGGCCGCCGTGGCCGCCGCGCAGCGCGCGTTCGGCGAC
>JALYGZ010000326.1 GCA_030776845.1 Actinomycetota bacterium | reverse complement strand
GCTCGGGCGACCCCGACGCGCGCCGGGGAGCGGCGGTCCTCCAGCGCCTCGCCGCCCACCTGGGCGCTGGACAGCCCGCCCGGACGTTCGAGAGCACCGCCGGGGGGCGCGCCTGGTTCGCGAACCTCGGCCTGCTGACGGCCAAGCCCGTGCTGTACGCGGCCAACGTCGGCGAGGACACCCTGCCCGGCGCCGACACGGCCGACGTCGCCGCGGTGCGCGCCATCGCCGAGAAGGAGGGCGCGCAGGTCGTGGTCGTGTCGGCCGAGGCCGAGGCGCAGATCGCACGGCTCGACCCCGCCGAGCGGTCGGAGTTCCTCGCCGACCTCGGCCTGGGCCGCAGCGGCCTGGACGAGCTCGTCACCCGTGCCTACGCCCTGCTGGGGCTGATCCACTTCTTCACGGTCGGCCCGAAGGAGGCGCGCGCCTGGAGCGTCCCGCGAGGGACCACCGCCCGGGAGGCCGCGGGGGTCGTCCACTCCGATTTCGCGCGGGGGTTCATCCGCTCCGAGGTCGTCGCGTTCGACGACTACGCCGCGCTCGGCGGCGAGTACGGCGCCCGGCAGGCGGGCCGGCTGCGCGTGGAGGGTCGGGACTACGTGGTCCGTGACGGCGACGTCGTGCACGTCCGCTTCAACGTCTGACCGCGGCGGGCCCGGCGGCGTGGGCGGGACCCGGAGTGCGTCGACTGGCTTGCGCCTACCGTGAGCCAGTCGACACACCTGCGGGGTGGCGCGGGGGGCGACCGGGGATCGAGCCGAAGTCCCAGGGGTAACCGCTGCGGGGCCGGCTCACCTCGTCGAGGCGGTCCACGGCCTCGCGGGACAGGTCCAGGTCGGCCGCGGCCAGCGTGGCGTCCAGGTGGTCCGGGCGTGTGGCGCCGACGATGGGCACCACCCCGGGCTTGGAGCGTATCCAGGCGACCGCGGCGGTGGCCGGCCGGGTCCCGTGCTCGTCGGCCACGGCCCGCAGCTGCTCGAGGGTGTCCCAGCCGGCGTCGGGCACGTCGTCGACGAACCGGGCGAACCGTCCCTTGCCCGACGGGTCCCCGCCCCGGGCGTACTTGCCGGTCAGGAAGCCCGCCGCCAGCGGCGACCACGCCAGCACCCCCATGCCGTTCGCCCGGGCCGCCGGCAGGGTCTCCAGCTCGATGTTGCGCTCGATCAGCGAGTACTGCGGCTGCAGTGACACGAAGCGTTCGTAGCCGGCCGCCTGTTGCATGCGCACCGCCCGCTCCAGCTGCCAGCCGAGGTAGTTGGACACGCCGACGTGGAGCACCTTGCCGGCCCGCACGAAGTCCTCCAGGGTCGACAGGGTCTCCTCCAGCGGCGTGGTGGGGTCCCAGGTGTGCAGCTGGTACAGGTCGACGTAGTCGGTGCCCAGCCGGTCCAGGCTGTCGTGCAGCGCGCGCACGAGGTGCCGGCGGCTCGACGAACGGTCGTTGGGCCCCTCGCCCATCGGCATCGTCGCCTTGGTCGCCACCACGGCGGCGTCGCGGTCCTTGCCCAGGATCGTGCCCAGCAGCTCCTCGGAGGCGCCGTGCTGGTAGACGTCGGCCGTATCGAAGAACGTCCCCCCCGCCTCCAGGAACCGGTCGACCATGGCCCGGGCCGTGTCGCGATCGGCTCGGCCGCCGAACGTCATGGTGCCCAGGCACAGCTCGCTGACGACCAGCCCGCTGCGGCCGAGGTACACCTGTCGCATTCCCGCCCTCCTCGTCGGTCCCGCGCGAGCGTGCCCCCGCGGTGGCCGGATCACGCGCCCCATGCGTCCCCGCGGCTGCTGGGATATCCTGCACGGCGCCGCGGGGCGGTTAGCTCAGTTGGGAGAGCGCCAGCTCGACAAGCTGGAGGTCACTGGTTCGAGCCCAGTACCGCCCACCGCGCCGACCCGGGGAACGACGTGGCGCGCATCCGTCGCATGGTTGCACCCTCTGCGCCAGTCGTGTCGCGAAGCGTTCACGACCGAGGTGGGCCATGAGTGGCACGATGTCATCGTCGTCGGCGCCTCCGCCGGGGGGTCGAGGCCCTGCGGAGCCTCGCCGGCCACCTGCCGGGTGACCTTCCGGCCACCGTGCTCGCCGCGCTGCACGTGTCCCCGGCGGCGCCCAGCCGCCTGCCGACGATCCTCGACCGTGCCGGTCCCCTGCCCGCCGCGCATGCGTGGACGGCCAGGCCCTCGAGCACGGCACGCTCCTGGTCGCCCCTCCGGACCGCCACCTGCTCGTCGGGGACGGTCGGGCGCGGCTGGCGCGGGGCCCGCGGGAGAACGGCCACCGACCGGCCGTCGACCCGCTGTTCCGGTCGGCGGCACGCGCCTACGGCCCCCGCGTCGTGGGCGTCATCCTGTCCGGCGTGCTGGACGACGGCAGCTCGGGCCTGGCCGCCGTCAAGCTCGGGGGGTCACCGTCGCGCAGGATCCTGAGGGGGCCCTCTACTGATGACATGCCGCGCAATGCCATCGAGGCGGCCGCTCCGGACCACGTGCTGCCGCTGGCCGGCATCACCGCGCTGGTCGACCGCGTCGCCCGGGAGGAGGCCGCCGAGCCCGCCGGCCCCGGTGGGCCCGAGCTGCCACTGGAGACGGACATGGCCGCGTTCGACCCGGAGGCCGTCCACGCCGACGATCGCCCCGGTCATCCCGACCACACCGACCCCGACGCCCTGAGGCGGGCCGCCTTCCAGTTCAGCCCGGTCGCCGAGATCGTCATGGACGCCGCCGGGGCGCTGCACCTGGCCAACGACCGCGCCACCGAGCTGTTCGACATCCAGCCCGCCGATGTGGGCCGCCCGGTCCGCGACCTGCCCCTGGCGCACCGCCCCGCCGAGCTCGGGGCCCTGGCTCGACCAGGCCATCCGCGAGCGCCGCGCCCAGCAGCTGGGCGAGGTGGAGATGGCCCGCCCGCAGGGCCGGTGCTGGCTGGAGGTGGAGGTCGTCCCCGTCTTCGGTCACGCCCTGCTGGGCCTGAGCATGACGTTCCGGGACATCACGCTGGCCCAGCGGTTGCAGCACGAGCTGGAGCGGACGAACCGGGAGCTGGACACCGCCTACGAGGAGCTGCAGTCGACGGTCGAGGAGCTCGAGACCACCAACGAGGAGGTGCAGTCGACCGTCGAGGAACAGGAGACCACCAACGAGGAGCTGCAGTCCACGAACGAAGAGCTCGAGACGATGAACGAGGAGCTGCAGTCCACGAACGCCGAGCTGCAGGCCATCAACGACGAGCTCGGCCAGCGCACGCAGGAGCTCAACCGGCTCAACACCTACCTGGAGGGCATCCTGTCCGGCCTGCGCGGCGGCGTCGTGGTAGTGGACGACGACCTGCGCGTGCGGCTGTGGAGCGAGCGGGCCCAGGACATGTGGGGGCTGCGGCCCGCCGAGGCCCTGGGGGCCGGTTTCCTCGAGCTGGACATCGGCCTGCCCGTCGAGCGCCTACGCGAGCCGCTGCGCGACTGCCTCGGCAGGAGGCGTGCGGCGGACGTGACGCTGAACGCGGCGAACCGCCGCGGCCACGAGATCCGCTGCTCGGTGCAGGTGACACCGCTGCACGGTGACTCCGGCGACATCCTGGGCGCCATCCTCGTCATGGAGCAGGCCGGCTGTGCCTGACGACCGCGGACGGCGGCGCGGACACCCCGAC
>JALYGZ010000325.1 GCA_030776845.1 Actinomycetota bacterium | reverse complement strand
ACGTCGCCCCGGACACGCCGCCGGAGCCGGCCGGCGACGTCGCCGACGAGACGCCCGAGGACCCGACCCCGCCGCCGGAGGGCCCGGCGGGCGCCTGAGCGCGGGCGTGCGAGCGAGATGAGGACAGCCACGATGTTGAGCCCGAAGAGAGTCAGCTACCGCAAGCAGCACCGCGGCCGCATGCGCGGCGTCGCCAAGGGCGGTACCGACGTCGCGTTCGGGGACTTCGGGCTGCAGGCGCTGTCCGCCGCGTGGGTCACCAACCGCCAGATCGAGTCCGCCCGGATCGCCATGACGCGCTACATCAAGCGGGGCGGCAAGGTGTGGATCACCATCTTCCCGCAGAAGCCGTACACCAAGAAGCCCGCCGAGACCCGCATGGGCTCGGGCAAGGGCTCGCCCGAGGGCTGGGTCGCCGTCGTCCGCCCGGGGCGGGTCATGTTCGAGCTGTCCGGCGTGCCCGAGGATGTGGCGCGCGAGGCCCTGCGCCTGGCCGCCCATAAGCTGCCCGTCAAGTGCCGCTTCGTGACCAGGGAGGGGGAGTAGGCGCCCATGAGGGTCGAGGAGCTACGCGAGCTGAACGACACGGAGCTGGCCGAGCAGCTCGACGAGGACAGGGACCAGCTGTTCAGGCTGCGCTTCCAGGCCGTGACCGGCCAGCTGGAGGACGTCACTCGCCTGCGCCGGGTGCGCCGCGACATCGCGCGCGCCCTGACGGTCCAGCGCGAGCGCGAGCTGGCCCGAGCCGACCAGCAGCAAGGAGCCACAGGGTGACGCAGACCGACAGCACAGCGCGACGACGCGGCGAGCGCAAGGTGCGCCGGGGCGTGGTCGTCAGCGACCGGATGGACAAGACCGTCGTGGTCTCGGTCCAGCGGCGCACGACGCACCCGCTGTACCGCAAGACGCTGAACCGCTCCGAGAAGTACCGCGCGCACGACGAGACCAACGACGCGCGCGTGGGCGACACGGTGCGGATCGCCGAGACGCGGCCCCTGTCCAGGACGAAGCGCTGGCGGGTGGTCGAGGTCGTCGAGCGGGCCCAGTGAGCGCCGCCGGTGCCCACCCGCCTCATACACGGTAGGGATACACGGGAATGATCCAGCAGGAGAGCAGGCTGCGCGTGGCGGACAACACCGGCGCGCGCGAGGTCCTGTGCGTGCGGGTGCTCGGAGGGTCGGGGCGACGCTACGCGTCGGTCGGCGACGTCGTCGTCGGCACGGTCAAGCAGGCCGTCCCGGCCTCGGCCGTGCGCAAGGGCGACGTCGTGCGCGCTGTCGTCGTCCGCACGCGCAAGGAGAAGCGTCGTCGCGACGGCAGCTACATCCGCTTCGACGACAACGCGTGCGTGCTGCTCAACGACCAGGGCAACCCGCGGGGGACGCGCATCTTCGGACCGGTGGGCCGGGAGCTGCGGGAGAAGCGCTTCATGCGCATCGTCTCGCTGGCGCCGGAGGTGCTGTAGATGGAGCGGGTAAGGCGCGACGACACCGTGCGGGTCGTCTCCGGCAAGGACGCCGGCAAGGACGGCCGGGTGCTGCGGGTGCTGCCGAAGGCCGACCGGGTCGTCGTGGAGGGCATCAACCGGGTGACCCGGCACCAGCGTATCCAGCGGACCCGCACCGGCGCCCAGGAGGGCGGCCTCACGGTCGTCGAGGCGCCCGTGCACCTGTCCAACGTCATGCCGGTGTGCCCGTCCTGTGGGAAGCCGACTCGCGTCGGCACCCGCGTGGTGGCTGGGCGTCGGCTGCGGTACTGCCGCGCGTGCGATTCGGAGTTCTAGACCAGATGGCCGCACCCGAGGACCCACAGACGCCCCGGCTGAAGCGCCGCTACCTGGAGCAGGTGCGGCCGCAGCTGCGTCAGCAGCTGGCCCTGGGCAACGTCATGCAGGTGCCGCGGCTGGAGAAGATCGTCGTCAACGTCGGCGTCGGCGAGGCGGTCGCCGAGCCCCGGGCCCTGGAGAGGGCCATGGGGGACCTGGCGACCATCACCGGCCAGAAGCCGCGCGTCAACCGCGCCCGCAAGTCGATCGCCGGCTTCCGGCTGCGCCAGGGCATGGCGATCGGTGCCAAGGTCACGCTGCGCGGCGACCGCATGTGGGAGTTCTTCGACCGGTTGCTGTCCGTCGCCCTGCCGCGCATCCGCGACTTCCGCGGGCTGCCGGACCGCTTCGACGGCCGCGGCAACTACACGTTCGGGGTCACCGAGCAGCTCATCTTCCCGGAGATCGACTACGACGACGTCGATCGGATCCGCGGCATGGACATCACCATCGTGACGACCGCGGAGACCGACGACCAGGGCCGGGCGCTGCTGGACGCCTTCTCCTTCCCCTTCACCCACGGCATGACCCGCACCGCGGGCTGACCCCCACCCACGGACCAGGAGCACGGATGGCAAAGAAATCGATGGTCGCCAAGGCCGCGCGCCGCCAGCGCTTCGGCGTGCGCCACTACACGCGCTGCAACCGCTGTGGGCGGCCCCGCGCGGTCTTCCGCAAGTTCATGCTGTGCCGGATCTGCTTCCGGGAGCTCGCCCACGCGGGCGACCTTCCGGGCGTCCACAAGGCCAGCTGGTAGCCAGCCACGACCGGGCAGTGCCGGGCGGGTCCCGGCGTCCCCGAGGAGCGTCACAATGGTCATGACCGATCCGGTTGCGGACATGCTCACGCGGGTCCGCAACGCGAACATCGCCTACAAGGACGAGCTGCACATGCCGTCGTCGAAGCTGAAGGCGGCGATCGCGGACATCCTCAAGCAGGAGGGGTACATCCGCGACTTCGTCGTGGAGCCCACCAGGCCGCAGGCCACGCTGCGCATGGCACTGAAGTACTCGCCCAGCCGGGAGCGGGCGATCGCCGGCCTGCGCCGGGTGTCCAGGCCCGGCCTGCGGGTGTACGCCAAGCGCGACCAGATCCCCCGCGTCCTGGGCGGGCTGGGGATCGCCATCATCTCGACGTCGGCGGGGGTGATGACCGACCGGGACGCCCGCAGGTCGGGCGTCGGGGGCGAGGTGCTGGCCCATGTCTGGTGAGGTCCCGGCCCGGTGCCGGGGGGTGCGCCGGTGAGCCGCATCGGCAAGGAGCCCGTCGCCATCCCCGACGGGGTGCGCGTCAGCGTCGAGGACGGGGTCGTGCGCGTCGAGGGCCCTCGCGGTTCGTTGACCCAGCGGATCCCCGCCGGGGTCCATGTCGCGGTGGAGGAGTCCCGGGTGGTGGTCACCCGGCCCGACGACGAGCGCGAGCACCGGGCCCGGCACGGGCTCGTCCGCTCCCTGGTCGCCAACATGGTCACCGGCGTCACCGAGGGCTTCGAGCGCCGGCTGGAGATCTCCGGCGTGGGCTACCGGGCCGCCGCGCGGGGTTCGGGGCTGACCATCCAGGCCGGGTACAGTCACCCTGTCCAGGTCGACGCGCCCGAGGGGATCACCTTCGACGTGCCGTCGCCGACGCGGATCACCGTCTCCGGCCACGACAAGCAGGCGGTCGGCCAGGTGGCCGCCGACATCCGCGCGATCCGGCCCCCGGAGCCCTACAAGGGCAAGGGCATCCGCTACGAGGGCGAGCAGATCCGCCGCAAGTCCGGCAAGGCCGCGGGCTAGCCGGTACCCGGGCACCGCCGGGGGGAGAGAGACGACTACCATGGATCCTCGAGACAAGCGGCAGGCGCGCCGGCGCCGGCAGGCCCGGGCGCGGGCGCGCCTGGGGGGCACGCCGGACCGGCCCCGCCTGTCGGTGTACCGGTCGAACGCCGCGATCTACGCCCAGGTCATCGACGACCTGGCGGGGCACACGATGGTGGCCGCCTCCAGCCTGGACGAGGGGCTGGCCGCCGACGCCGGCCCCGACGGCGGCAAGACCGCCGTGGCC
>JALYGZ010000324.1 GCA_030776845.1 Actinomycetota bacterium | reverse complement strand
GACGCCGTTCTGACGCTGTACCCGGCGGGGCGGGGGTAGCGGCGTGTTCACCGGCATCGTCGAGGAGGTCGGCACCGTGGCGGCGCTGGAACGGTCCGGCGCGGGCGCGTCGATGGCCGTGCGGTGCCGGACGGTCGTCGGCGACGCCCGCGTCGGCGACTCGCTCAGCGTCAACGGCTGCTGCCTAACGGCCACGCACGTGGCCCCCGACGGCTTCCGCGCCGACCTGATGGGCCCCACGCTGGCCACGACCGCCCTGGGAGACCTGGCGCCCCGGTCCCGGGTGAACCTCGAGCGTCCCGTGACGGCGGCGGGCCGCCTGGGCGGGCACCTCGTGCAGGGCCACGTCGACGCCGTCGCCGAGGTGGTCCAGGTCGACCCGACCGACGCCTGGACCCTGCTGGCCTGCTCGCTGCCCGACGGACTGGCGCCCTACGTCGTGGAACGGGGCTCCATCGCGGTCGACGGCGTGTCGCTGACCGTGGCCGGCGTCGGCGGTGGCAGCTTCCGCGTCGGCCTCGTCCCCCACACCCTGCGCGCCACGACCCTGGGGCGGCGCCGGGCCGGCGACCGGGTGAACCTGGAGGCCGACCTCGTCGGCAAGTACGTCGAGGCGCTGCTGGGCGCGGGCGCGGCGACCCCCTACGGGAGGGAGGCGTGACGGTGTTCGCCGACATCGAGCAGGCCGTCGCGCGGATCGCCGCCGGGGACGTCGTCGTCGTCGTCGACGGCGCCGACCGGGAGAACGAGGGCGACCTGGTCATGGCCGCCGAGGCGGCCACCCCGGAGCGCATCGCCTTCTTCGTGCGCCACACCTCCGGGGTCATCTGCATGCCGCTGACCGGCGCGCGCCTCGACGAGCTCGACATCCCGCTGATGGTCGCGGCCAACACGGAGTCCCAGCGCACCGCGTTCACCGTGTCCGTCGACGCGGTGCGCGGCACGACGACGGGGATCTCCGCCGCCGACCGCGCGGCCACGATCCAGGCGCTCGTCGACCCGGCCACCCGCCCGGCCGATCTGGCCCGGCCCGGGCACATCTTCCCGCTGCGCTACGCTGAGGGCGGGGTGCTCAAGCGCGCCGGGCACACCGAGGCCGCGGTGGACCTGGCCCGCCTGGCCGGGTGCGCCCCGGCCGGGGTGCTCAGCGAGGTGGTCAACGACAACGGGACGATGGCCCGGCTGCCCGAGCTGCGGCGCTTCGCGGCCGAACACGGGCTGTTGATGGTGTCGATCGGCGACCTCATCGCCTACCGCCGGCGCAAGGAGAAGCTGGTGCGGCGGGTGGTGGAGGCGCCGGTGCCCACCCCCTACGGGCTGTTCACCGCCATCGGCTACGAGTCGGACATGGACGGCGACCAGCACGTCGCGCTCGTCTACGGCCAGCCCTACGGCAAGCCGGACGTGCTGGTGCGGATGCACTCGGAGTGTCTGACCGGCGACGTGTTCGCCAGCCTGCGCTGTGACTGCGGCACCCAGCTGCGCGACGCCCTGCGCAGGATCGCCGAGCACGGCGAGGGCGTCGTCGTCTACATCCGCGGCCACGAGGGCCGCGGCATCGGCATCATGCACAAGCTGCAGGCCTACAAGCTGCAGGACGGGGGCCGGGACACGGTCGAGGCCAACATCGACCTGGGCTTCCCCGCCGACGTCCGCGACTACGGGACGGGCGCGCAGATCCTCGTCGACCTGGGCCTGTCGACGCTGCGCCTGCTGACCAACAACCCCTCCAAGCGCGCCGGCCTGGAGGGCTACGGCCTGCGCATCGTCGGACGGGTGCCCCTGGAGACCACCCCGACCCAGGAGAACCTGCGCTACCTGCGCGCCAAGCGGGACAAGATGGGCCACGAGCTGGGCGAGCTGCCCGCCGGCAGCGGGGAGGGCCGGTGAGGACGCACGAGGGGTCGCTCGACGGCGCCGGGCTGCGCGTGGCCGTCGTCGCGGCGCGCTTCAACGAGGTGGTCGTGGACCGGCTGGTGTCCGGGGCGCTGGACTGCCTGCGTCGGCACGGCGTGGCCGACGACGACATCGATCTCGCCTGGGTGCCGGGGTCGTTCGAGCTGCCCGTCGTGGCCAGGCGACTGGCCGACAGCGGCCGCGTCGACGCGATCGTCGCGCTCGGCGCGGTCGTGCGGGGCCAGACCGCCCACTTCGACTACGTCGCCGGCCAGGCCGCCGGGGTGGGGCGGGTCGCCGAGGCCACCGGCGTACCCGTGGCGTTCGGCGTGCTGACCACCGAGACCTTCGAGCAGGCCGTCGACCGGGCCGGCGGCAAGCTCGGCAACAGGGGGTGGGAGGCCGCCCTGACCGCGATCGAGACCGCGCGCCTGGTCGCCGGCCTGTAGCGGGCTTCAGCGCCGGGCCCCGCCGGCCGACCAGGCATGTGGACGCCGCGCCCGCCGGCGTGGCCCGCCCGACAGACTGGACCCATGGACGTCGCGCTCCCGGCCGCCTGCGGCCTGCTCGGGCTGCTGCTGGGCTCCTTCGGCAACGTGGTCATCCACCGGGTGCCCGCCGGTGGCTCGCTGTTGCGGCCCGCCAGCGCCTGTCCGGGCTGCGCCGCGCCCATCGCGCCCCGCGACAACGTGCCGGTCGTGTCCTGGCTGCTGCTGGGGGGCCGGTGCCGCCGCTGCGCCGCGCGCATCAGCACGACCTACCCGCTCGTCGAGGTGGGCACGGCCGCGCTGTTCGCGGTCGTCGCCGGCCGCATCGGATGGGACCCCGCGCTGCCCGGCTACCTGCTGTACGTCTGGACGCTGCTGATCGTCGGGGTCATCGACGCCCGCACCCGGCGCATCCCCAACCGGCTCACGTACCCGCTGACGCCCGCGCTGCTGGCCCTCCTTGCGCTGGCCGCCGT
>JALYGZ010000323.1 GCA_030776845.1 Actinomycetota bacterium | reverse complement strand
GCGCGCCGGGAGGGATTCGAACCCCCGACCTTCTGATCCGTAGTCAGATGCTCTATCCACTGAGCTACCGGCGCAGCGCATCCTCTGGTCGGGCTCGGACCCCGGATGCCGGGTCGAGGATAGCAGGGACGCCCTGTGCCCCGGGCCGCCCCACGGTGGGCCGGGCGGGTGGCGGGTACATCCCGGCCAGGACGGACTCGGAGGAGTTGAAGTGCGCATCGGCATCCTGACCGGCGGAGGGGACGTGCCGGGGCTCAACCCCTGCATCAAGGCCGTGGTCAACCGCGTGATCGACGACGGCCACGAGGTCGCCGGCATCCGCCGGGGCTGGGGCGGCCTGCTGGAGTGCCAGCCCGACGACCCGGCCTCGACCGCCGAGTGCATCCTGCCGCTCGACCGACGCGTGGTCCGCGCTATCGACCGCACCGGCGGGACGATCCTGCACACCTCCCGGACGAACCCTGGCCGCGTGAAGCCTGGCGACACGCCCGACTTCCTAAAGGACCGCATCGTGGGCGAGGACGCCCAGGACTTCACGGGCCACGTGCTCGACGTCATCGGGCGGCTGGGCATCGACGCCCTGATCACCATCGGCGGTGACGACACGCTGTCCTACGCCCTGCGCATGCACGACGAGGGCGTGCCGGTCGTCGCCGTGCCCAAGACGATGGACAACGACGTCAACGGCACGGACTACTGCATCGGCTTCTCTACCGCGGTGACCCGCAGCGTCGGCTTCATCCACAGCCTGCGCACCAGCGCCGGCTCCCACGAGCGGCTGGCCGTCATCGAGCTGTTCGGCCGCTACAGCGGCGAGACGTCGCTCATCTCGGCCTACCTGGCCGGCGTCGACCGGGCGGTCATCTCCGAGGTGCCCTTCGACGTCGACCGGCTCGCGGAGCTTCTCATGGCCGACAAGAGCGCGAACCCCAGCGGCTACGCCATGGTGACCGTGTCCGAGGGCGCGACGATGCGCGGCGGCGACCTGCTGGTGTCGGGCGAGGCCGACGCCTTCGGCCACCGCAAGCTGGGTGGCATCGGAGCCGTCACCGGCGAGGCGCTGCGGCGCATCACCGGCCAGGGGATCATCGCCCAGCAGCTCGGGTATCTCATGCGCTCGGGCAGCCCCGACTCCCTGGACCTCATGGTCGCCACCAACTACGCCGTCATGGCCGCCGACCTGGCGGTCGAGGGCTCGCGGGGGCGGCTCGTGGCGCTGCGGGAGGGCACCTACACCGACGTGCCGATCAACCTCACGCGCACGGGCGCCAAGCGCGTCGACGTGGACGCCCTGTACGACGTCGACCAGTATCGTCCGAAGGTCCGCCACGTGGGCGGCAAGCCCATGTTCCTGTACTGAGGGTCGTTTTCCTCACAGGGGCGTGAGCACGCCCACCTGCTCGTCGGGCAGCGCGCCCACGGTCACCGTCGTGCTGCGTCGCGCGCCGGACCGGTCGAGGTAGGACACGGTGACCTCCTGGCCGGGCTCCAGCCCGTACAGCGCGGCCGCGAGGTCGCGTGACGAACGCACCGACGTGCCGCCGATCGCGGTGATGACCGCACCCGTGGGAATCCCCGCGCGGTCAGCGGGTCCGCCCAACGTCACCCCGGCCACGCGGGCGCCGCCCGGACCATCGGCGATGTCCAGGCCCAGGTCGACCAGGCGCGGGGGCGGGGGCTCGGTGGTGCCGTCCCTGGACGTCAACTCAAGGTTGATGGTCGACGTGCGCCCGCCTCGCTGCACCCGGAGGATCACCCGACGCCCGGGGCGCTGTGCGGCCAGCTGGTCCACCACGGCTGGACCGATCAGCCCGGGCGTGGGCCGGGGCGGTCGGCGCATCCCCAGGATCTCGTCGCCGGGGCTGAGCACCTCCTCGGCGGGGCTTCCGGCCGTGACGCGCACCACGGTCACCGGGTCGCCCGGCCCGGCGACGGTGTCGAAGCGCACCCACGCCCCCGTCCACGGCCGGTTGTCGGCCACGACCCGGTAGCCCCCATCGCCGGCGGCGACCTCGAACGTGTAGTCCCTGACGGGACAGCAGCCGGCGTTGACCGCGGTGTGCCAGGCCGTGGTGACACGCACGCGCTGCCCGGGCGCGTCACCGACCACCTCAGCGCGCCCCGCGCCGGTGCCGGTGAACGAGTAGGTCAGCGTCGCGGAGCCGTCGGCGTAGCCGACCACAGCCAGGCGCAGCGTCGGCAGGGAGCCTCCGCCCACGTTGCCCCACAACAGCAGGGCCTCGCCCGGCTCCCCGGTGGCGTCGAGGGGCACAACCGTCAGGTCGGCGGCCTCGAAACCCTCGGGCAGCAAGGGCTGATCCAGTCCCCCGCCCGTCGACGCCGTGCGCCCGGCGGCGTCGAACGCCGTCCTCCAGCGCTCCGCGCGCGCGTCCCACGCCACCACGAGCACGGTCGACGACCGCAGCCCGAGGGGCCCGGACGGACGGGTGCGAGCGGTGACGACCGCCTCCCGGACGCCGTCGCCGTCCATGTCGGTGCGCAGCACCCGCTGGGCGGTGAAGCGGCGGGGCAGCAGCCGGGCGAGGTCCGGCGGCGCCGTCGGCCGGCTCAACGCGGCTGGTCCGGAGGCCTCCGGGTTGGCCCGGGAGCACGAGGCCAGTCCCAGCAGCGCGACGGCCACGAGCGCGGCCCCGGACACAGCCGCGTGTCGCACGTCCACCTGGTCTCCGTCGGTCGGCGGCCCCGGCGGGGCCTGTCCCCAAGTATGGCAACGGCACGACGCCCGATGGGGTGCAAGTGGCCCGCGGCGCCGGTCACGTGGGACCCAGTCGCTCTCCGGCCTCGATCGCCACGTCCAGGCGGCTGCCGGGCGGCGCGAGCGGGCAGTCCCACCCCGGGTCGTACGCGCACGACGGGTGATAGGAGAAGTTGAAGTCCACGACGAGCCGGCCATCGCCGTCCTGGCCCAGGTCGGCGCCCTTGGCGGTGTCGAGCAGATACCGGCCACCGCCGTACGTGGTGTCGCCCGCCGTCGCATCACGGAAGGGGAGGAACAGCCCGCCTCCGTAGGCGTCCAGCCAGTACGCGTCGAGCCGGCCGACCGGCAGGTCGACGGCGCCGATTCTGACGAAGGCCATCGACCGGTCGGTGCTGGTGGGGATGTCGTAGCGCTCGGGCTCGACGTCGGTGTGCAGCTCCGCGGCGAAGGCCAGCGTCGGATCGTACGGGTAGCAGGGCAGCCCCTGGAAGGCCCGGCGCGCGTCCGCGCCCAGCGGTGTCTGGGGGTGCCGCGCGAACAGCTCGTCGCGGGCCCGCCGCCACCGGCGGTGCGCAGCGGACGGGTCCCGGGCCAGCCCGCGGCGGACCTGCCCGTACAGCTCATCGACCCGGCGGCGCCAGTCCAGCAGCTGCAGGTGACTGTCCATCGGCCTTCCGAGCCCGCGGGTCCGGTGACGCCCGCCGACAACGCCTGTACCCGGGGCAGCCGTGCCCGACGCCCCCGGCTCAGGAAGCCGCGGTGGCCCCGGCGGTGGCCCGGCCACTGCGAGCCCGTGCGCACGATCTGGCCGGCGAGCTGGTCGAGCGGCGAGGGCCCGTTCCCCAGCCCCTCGCAGGCATCGGCACCCCTCCAGCCCGTCGGTGCCCATGCCGGTCATGACCACGCCGAGCCCTCGGGGGCCGTAGGCCTGCCCAGGCCGGGCATGCACCCTGGGGGCACTCGGCCACCCTCGGCGGCGTCAGCTTGCCGAGCCGCTCGGCGAGCAGGCGTGCGCTCTGACCGAGCACAGCTCCACGGCGACCCTGGTGTCATAGCTTGCTGAGGGTGGGCAGCCCGTCCAACTCGGGCATCTTCGCATCCAGGACGACCACGTCGGGCTCAACCTGCCGCAGCCGGGTCGGCGACGGCGACGGGGGGTCGTGAGGCGTAACCGAGCGACGACGGCGTGTGGGGGCAGCCGGTGAGGGAGACCGTGTCCCTCGAGGGACATCACCGCCCGGTGGCACCGTCGCCGAGGTACGGCACAGGGAGGACCGACGTGGTGGACCGAGACACCGTCCTGTCATGGCGTGGCCAGACCATGCACGACGCCGAGGGCGAGGAGATCGGCGAGATCGCCGAGATCTACCTGGACGACGAGACCGGCCAGCCGGAGTGGGCGCTGGTCCACACGGGGCTGCTCGGCACAAAGTCGACGTTCGTGCCGGTCGCGCAGGCCTCCGGCGAGAGCGGTCAGATCCGGGTCAACTACTCCAAGGCGACCGTCAAGGACGCTCCCCGCATCGACACCAGCCAGGAGCTGTCCCAGGAGGAGGAGGCTGAGCTGTACCACCACTACGGCCTTCGCTACTCCCAGGTCGCCACCGGCGCGGGGTTGCCGGAGGATGCCGTGGGAGTCTCCAAAGGGCCGCGCACCGCTGACGACGAGCACGCCGGGGGCGACGACGACCGCACGACGGAGCGGCGCTAGGCGCCCGGTAGCCTCCCGACACGGATACGCGGCCGGAACCGCGGGGACGAACAGGAGCGGCGCGATGTCAGACAGCGACCCGGCGGTCACGCGGGACCAGCCCGACGAGCAGCCCCCCGACTGGCGCGGGTGCGGCCTCGTGGCAGTGGACGGCGAGGCGGTCGGCCCCATCCGGGAGATGTACCTCGACGTCACCACGGACCGTCCCAAGTGGGCGGTCGTCGACGCCGGCGCAGAGCCGGAGGCCCACCGCTTCGTGCCGCTGGGTGAGGCCACCCGCCGCGGGGAGGTGGTCGTCGTGCCGCACACGCGGCGGCAGGTGCTCGACGCCCCCCGCCTGCCCGTGGACGACCGCCTCGCCGAGCCCGAGGAGCGGCTCCTGTACGACCACTACGAGGCCGCCCCGGCACAGGGGGCCCCGGTGGACGAGGCCGCGGCTGTCGGTGCACCGCCGGCTCAGGATCAGCCGGAGGCGGCCATGACCCGCTCGGAGGAGGAGCTGGTCGTCTCCACCCGCAAGGAGCCCATCGGACGGGCCCGCCTGCGCAAGACGGTGGTGACCGAGGAGGTGACCGTCACCGTGCCCGTGCGTCGCGAGGAGGTGTGGCTGGAGCAGATGCCCGCCTCCGACGCCGACCAGGTCGAGGCGCTGGACGAGCCGGAGATGGACACCGACCCGGACGTGACGCTCTACGAGTTGACGCTCTACGAGGAGGTCCCCGTCGTCGAGAAGCGCGTCGTGCCCAGGGAGCACGTGCGGCTGGTCAAGACCTTCACGACCGAGGAGCTGCCGGTGTCCGACGAGCTGCGCAAGGAGCGGGTGGAGCTCGACGACGAGAGCCCACCCCTCTGACCCCGGCTCAGTCGACGCGGTCGACCGGTCCTGCGACGCCGGCGGCCTCGGCGCAGTGGGCGCAGCAGAACACCCGGCCGGCGGCTTCCACGCCGTGGCCGATGACGCGACAGCCGCAGTGCTCGCACGTGGGGGCCATGGCGGTGATGGCGCACTCGAAGCTGTCGAAGGTCTGCCGGCGGTCACCCTGGATGACCTGGAAGGCCTGGTCGTAGTCGTTGCCGCAGACGTCGCACTGGGCCATGTCCCACCCTCCTCGTCGGGTGGCGCCGGTGTACCCAGCCGGGCCCGACCGCACCCGGTCCGGTCGCGGAAAGTCGCTCGCCGGTGTGTTGGCGCCGGCGTGGGCGGGGGTAACTACATGCTTGGGAACTACGCGTGTGAGGTGGGACGATGAACGTCAAGCAGGCGTCGGGGACCGACGATCGCACGGCGGTCGAGCTGACCGTCTCCATCCACGCCGCCCTCGAGCGCGTGACCGGTGTGTCGATGCCGCTGCGGCTGTGGGACGGCACGACGCTGGGCAGCGACGACGAGGGCTTCCGCATCGTGCTGCGCCATCCGTGGTCGCTGCGCGCCATGCTGCTGCCGCCGTCGGACCTG
>JALYGZ010000322.1 GCA_030776845.1 Actinomycetota bacterium | reverse complement strand
GGGTCTGCCCGGTCCCCGGCCATCCGTGCCTGGGCGGGGTCGGCGTCGAGGACGTGACCGCGGCGGTGCAGCGGCTGGCACCCGGCCGCCCGGTGCTCGCCGGCGTGACGACGGCGCCCCGGGGTGCCCGGTGAGGGTGCTGCTGTGGCACGTCCACGGGTCCTGGACGACCGCGTTCGTCCAGGGCACGCACGACTACCTCCTGCCGGTGGTCCCCGACCGGGGCCCCGACGGCCTGGGCCGGGCCCGGACCTGGCGGTGGCCCGAGTCGGTCGTCGAGGTCACGCCGGATGAGGCGGCGGACGCCGACGTCGACGTCGTGATCCTGCAGCGCCCCGCCGAGTTGGACGGCCTGACCGAGCGCTGGCTGGGCGGGCGGCGCCCGGGTCGCGACGTCCCGGCGGTCTACCTCGAGCACAACGCCCCGCAGGGGCGCATCGCCGGGATGCGCCATCCCGCCGCGGATCGGCCGGATCTGCTGGTGGTGCACGTCACGCACTTCAACGACCTGTTCTGGGATACCGGGGGCGCACCGACGGCCGTGGTCGAGCACGGCGTCGTCGACCCCGGCCCCCGCTACACCGGGGACCTGGCGAGGGCGGCGGCGGTGCTCAACGAGGGACGCCGGCGAGGGCGGGTCACCGGCACCGACCTGCTGCCCCGCCTGGGTGAGGCGGTCCCGCTGGACCTGTTCGGGATCGGGGCCGGCGAGCTGGCGGAGGGCCACGGCCTCGCGGCCGTGCACGACGACCTGCCCCAGGCTCGCCTGCACGCCGAGCTCGCTCGCCGTCGGGTCTATGTCCACCCGGTCCGCTGGACGTCACTGGGGCTGTCGCTGTTGGAGGCGATGCACCTGGGTATGCCCGTCGTCGCGCTGGCGACGACCGAGGTGCCCGACGCGGTGCCGCCCGAGGCCGGTGTCGTCTCGACGCGGGTGGACGATCTGGTGGCGGGGCTCCGGCGGCTGGTGGCCGACCCGGCCGAGGCGCGCGAGCGCGGGCGCATCGCGCGTGCCGCGGCGCTGGGCCGCTACGGCCTGGGGCGCTTCCTCGCGGACTGGGACCGGGTGCTCAAGGAGGTGACGCGATGAGGGTGGCGATGGTCTCCGAGCACGCCAGCCCGCTGGCCGCGGTCGGCGGCGTGGACGCTGGCGGGCAGAACGTCTACGTCGCCGCGCTGGCGGCCGCGCTCGCCTGGCGGGGCCTGGAGGTGACCGTCCATACCCGCCGGGACGCCCCCGACCTGCCCGACCGGGTGAGGACGCCCTCGGGGGTGGTCGTGGACCACGTGCCGGCCGGTCCCCCCCGGGCCGTGGCCAAGGACGACCTGGTGCCCCACATGGACGACTTCACGGCCGTGCTGCGGGCCCGCTGGGAGCGTCGGCGCCCGGACATCGTCCACTCCCATTTCTGGATGTCGGGCACGGCGGCGCTGGAGGCCGGGCAGGCGCTCGGGGTGCCGGTGGCCCACACCTTCCACGCCCTCGGGTCGGTCAAGCGGCGTCACCAGGGACGGCGCGACACGAGCCCCGCCCAGCGGCTGGTTGAGGAGCGCCGCATCGTCGCGGCGGCCGACCGCATCCTGGCGACCTGCACCGACGAGGTCTTCGAGCTGCGCCGGCTCGGGGCCGATCTCGACCGGGTGACGATCGTGCCCTGCGGCGTCGACCTCGACCGGTTCCATCCCGACGGCGAGGCTGAGTCGCGGCCGGCCGCCCGCGGGAGGCGCCATCGGCTGGTCACCGTCGGTCGCCTGGTCGAGCGCAAGGGCATCGCCGACGTCGTGGCCGCCCTGGAGGGCTTCGACGACACCGAGCTGGTCGTGGCGGGAGGCCCACACCCCTGCGACCTGGACGGCGACGAGCAGGTCGAGGGGCTGCGGTCGGCCGCGCGCCGACACGGCGTGGCCGCGCGGGTCGACCTGCGCGGGCGGGTGCCCCGCGAGGACGTCGCCCCGCTGCTGCGCTCGGCGGACGTCGTGGTGTGCGCCCCCTGGTACGAGCCGTTCGGGATGGTGCCGCTGGAGGCGATGGCCTGCGGCGTGCCCGTGGTCGCGTCCGCGGTCGGCGGGCTGGTCGACACGGTCGTGGACGGCGTGACCGGTCTGCACG
>JALYGZ010000321.1 GCA_030776845.1 Actinomycetota bacterium | reverse complement strand
GCCGCCCACCGGCCCACGACCAGGCCGGCGAGCCCGAGGGGCCCGGCGGCGGCGACCAGCACGGCCAGCGCCGCGGTGGACATGCCCAGCACGTTCTCGCCGTAGACGAACAGGTAGGTGTTGACGGGGCCGGTCACGAGGGCGATCGCGACCGTCAGACCCCCGAGCAACGCCAGGCGGCCCCGCAGGTGGCCGCGCAGCGGTCCCAGCACCGGCAACGCGCCGCTTGCGGCCGTGCGCAGCGAGGGGTGCAGGCGGGCGAACCGCTCCGGCTCGTCCAGGCGACGACCCAGCAGCGGGACCACCGCCAGCACCGGCAGGGCCAGCGCGAACATGCCCCGGAAGCCCAGGACGTCGCCGACCGCCCAGCGGGTGAGGACGAAGACGCCCGCGCCGACACCGTAGCCGGCGGAGACGAGCGCGACGGCCTTGGCCCGGTCCCGGCTGGAGGTCTCCTCGGCGGCGACGACGCCGGCGACCGCGTTGGTCGTCGACAACAGCGGTCGCCCGAGCGCAACGATCAGCACGAACCACACCCAGCCGGGGCTCAGGGCCGCCGCCGCGGTCAACGCCAGGCCCGCCGCGCACGCGCCCAGCACCACCCGCCGGCGCCCGACGGCGTCGGCCAGGCCCGCCAGCGGCAGGCTGAAGATGGAGGCGAGGCGCACGATGGACAACCCGACGCCCAGCGCCGTACCGGACAGCCCGGCGCGTGCGGCGACGGACCCGCCGTCACCCACCTCGCCGAAGGCGGCGGCGACGTCCCCAAGCGACGCGGTGACCGCGAACTGGGCGAACCCCGAGGCCACCGAGAGTCCCGCGGCGCTCAGCACGGCCGGGTGGCGCCACCCGCGCATACGCGGCTGGGCGGAGCCGGCCCCGGCCGGTTGGGAGTGCTCGCTCATGGCGGTGCAACTGTAGGGTCGGGTCGGGCCGCTCACCCCCCTGCACCCGTCGACTGAAGACCTCCGGGCGGATCTCGACGTCCGGCTTCAGTCGACGTGGCGCGGGCGCAGTGCATCCTCTCTGCGACTCGGGCACCCGCCGCCCAGGATGGCCCGGTGAGCCTACGCGCCGGGTGGATCACGGAAAGGCCGCCGCAGGGATGCCCATCGGCTTCGACTGCTCCACGGCCGGGGGGTACGGTCGGAACGGGGTCGCGACCATGCGAGTACGGCGCCCGGGGCACCGGGGCTCGGCGAGACGGAGGTGAAGCCGTACCTGTTGGTCCACCACGGCTGGGAGGGCTGACGCCGTGACCGACGAGGGGGCCGGGGGGCCCGGGCCGGTGAGCGGCGGGCAGCTGCTGGACGAGCGGCTGTGGACGGTGGGCGAGGTCGCCGAGCACATGCGCGTCTCGGACATGACCGTCTACCGGCTCATCAGGAGCGGCCGGCTGCCCGCCCTGAAGGTGGGCAGGGCCTACCGGGTGACCGGCTCGGATCTGGCCGCCTACCTGGCCGCGTCGCGCACGCCCCGGGACGGTTGACCGGACGCCCGGGGGCGGACAGCCTGGGCCGGGAGGGACGACCATGACGCGGACCATCACCTCGATCGTGGACGGCAAGGCGTGCGACGAGGCGCCCGGCGGCTGGACGGACTCGCGCAACCCGGCGCACGCCGACGAAGTGGTGGCGCGCGTGGGACTCGGCGACGCCGGCACCCTGACCGACGCGTGCCGCGCCGCCCGCGGCGCGCAGAAGGAGTGGGCGGCCGTGCCGGCGCCGGTGCGCGGGCGTGCCATCCGTCAGGTCGGCCGGCTGGTGACCGAGAACAAAGAGGCGCTGGCGCGGCTCGTCACCCGGGAGATCGGCAAGCCCTACGCCGAGTCGCTGGGGGAGGTCCAGGAGATCGTCGACACCTGCGACTTCTTCATCGGGGAGGGGCGGCGCCTGTACGGGCAGACCGTGCCGTCGGAGATGAGCGACAAGCAGCTGTTCACGTTCCGCGTCCCCGTCGGGGTCACGGCGATCGTCACCGCCGGCAACTTCCCGGTCGCCGTGCCGTCGTGGTACCTCGTGCCGGCGATCCTGTGCGGCAACGCGGTGGTGTGGAAGCCTGCGGAGTACTCGCCGGCCATTGCCGACGCCCTGGCCCAGCTGTTCTGGCACGGTGGGCTGCCCGACGGGGTGCTCAACGTCGTACAGGCCGACGGACAGGCGACCTTCGCCGGGCTGGAGCGGGCGCTGGAGGAGGGCCTGGTCGACAAGGTCGGCTTCACCGGCTCCACCGGGGTCGGCCGGCGTGTCGGCGAGCTGTGCGGCCGCCACCTGCAGTCGCCCTGCCTGGAGCTGGGGGGCAAGAACCCGCTCGTGGTGATGCCCGACGCCGACCTGGACCTGGCCGTCGAGGGCGCGCTGTTCAGCGGCTTCGGGACCGCAGGCCAGCGCTGCACGTCCCTGGGCACGGTCGTCGTGCACGAGTCCGTTCACGACGAGTTCATGCGGCGGTTCACCCGGGCGGTGAGCCGGGCCCTCGTCGGCGACCCGCTGGGCGAGGTGGTGTACGGCCCGATGATGAGCCAGCGGTTCCACGAGCGCTTCCTGGGCTGGCTGGACCTCATCGGTGACCATCACCGGCTGTCGGGGTCCACGGGCCTGGGGCGCATCACGGCGGCCAATCCTCGCGAGGGCTTCGTCGGCGACCCCGAGGCCGGCTGGTACGACCACCCGGTCATCGTGGACGGCGTGACGCCCGACGACGAGCTCTACCGGACCGAGACCTTCGGCCCGATCGTGGGGGTGGCCCGCTTCGGCGACTTCGACGACATGGTCGCGCTGGCCAACGGCCACGGCTACGGCCTGTCCGCGGCCATCTACACCCACGACGCCGCGACGGCCCTGCGCTTCCGGGAGCGCTGCTCGGCTGGGATGCTGTCGGTGAACAACTCCACGTCGGGGGCCGAGGCCCACGTCGCCTTCGGGGGCAACGGCAGGTCCGGCAACGGCAGCCGCCTGTCCGGGAGCTGGGTCCTCGACCAGTTCACGCGCTGGCAGTCGGTCAACTGGGACTACGCGGGCAGGCTGCAGAAGGCGCAGATGGACACCGCCGACATCACCGCCGACCTCGCCTACCGCCTCCCGGACTGACCACGGGTGCCCTCGGGTGTGTCGACTGACGCTCGCTGAGCGTCAGTCAGTCGACACACTCCGGGTGGGTCAGGCACCGAAGGCGCCGACCTGCCAGGCGCGCGTGGCCAGGCCGAAGTTGACCAGGCCGACGACGGCGAAGACCGCGTGCGGGTGGTAGCGGCCTGCATGGGCCAGCCCGTGGCCGACGAACAGCGCCACCAGCGGGAACACGGCGCCGTAGGACAGGTGGAAGGCCAGATCGCCGAGCGCGCCGGTCCCCGGGCGCGCCCCGACCACCAGCAGCAGCAGCCCCAGCAGCAGCTGCACCCCCAGCAGCACCTGGGCGACCGACACGACGCGCCAGAAGGTGGGCGTCGAGGTGTACCCCAGCCGCCACAGGGCCAGCGACCAGCCGCAGACCGTGGCCCACGAGCCGACGACGAGGAACCCCACCACGTACCCGTGGGCCTGCGTGACCACTTCCATGCGCCGCTCCTGTCGCCCCGGCGCACGCGAGCCTAGCCCGCCTTCGTGTCATCCTGGGCGCATGAGCGCCTTCAGCGGCGGCCACGGGATGCTGCCCCAGGTCGGCCTCGTCCGCCGGGGCGCGACGATGCCGAGCGACCGGCTGCCCAAGGGCCTCGTCCGGCGGGTCTGGGTCGAGTTCGCCCGGCCGTACCGCGTGCGGCTGGCGCTGCTGCTGCTGGCGATCGGCGTCGGCGCCGCGCTGACCCCGGTGCCGGCCCTCATCGTCAAGCACATCGTCGACGCGCTGTCCCAGCGGCGCCCCGACGCGGCGGGGGTCGTCAACGTCGCCGCGGTCGGGCTGGTCGCCGTCGCCGGTGTCACCGCCCTCGTCCAGCTGTGGGAGCGCTACCTGTCGGCGTGGATCGGCGAGCAGCTGATCCTGGACCTGCGGCGGGCTGTCTTCGACCACGTCCAGCGGATGCCGCTGGCGTTCTTCACGCGCACGCAGACCGGGGCGCTGATCAGCAGGCTCAACAACGACGTCATCGGGGCCCAGCGGGCGCTGACGGGCACGTTCGGCACCCTCGCCCAGAACGGGATCCGCGTCGTCGTGGTCGTGGGGGCCATGTTCGCGCTGAGCGCGACGCTGACCCTGCTCGTGCTGAGCGTGCTGCCGGTGTTCGTCGTGCTCGCCAAGGGCGTGGGCCGGCGGCTGCAGGCCCTCACGCGCGAGTCGATGCAGCTCAACGCCGACATGAGCACGGTCATGACCGAGCGCTTCAACGTGGCCGGTGCGCTACTCGTCAAGCTGTTCGGCCGCCCGGCGGAGGAGAACCACGGCTTCGTCGAGCGGGCGCAGCGGGTCGCGGACGTGGGCATCCGCAGCGCCGTGGTCGGCCGCCTGTTCTTCACCCTGCTCGCGCTGATGGGATCGGTCGGCATCGCGGTCGTCTACTGGGTCGGCAGCCGGCTGGTGCTCGGCGGCGGGCTCAGCACGGGCGATGTGGTGGCCTTCGGCCTGCTGGTCACCCAGGCCTACGCGCCGCTGTCGGCGCTGACGAACGCGCCGGTCGAGGTCCTGACCGCGCTGGTCAGCTTCGACCGGGTGTTCGAGATCCTTGACCTGCCCCACCCGATCGGCGACGCCGAGGGCGCGGTGGCGCTGGAGCGGCCCCGCGGGGAGGTGGTCTTCGACCGGGTGTCCTTCGCCTACCCCTCGGCCGCGGACTCCTCGCTGGCATCGCTGGAGCGCGGCCTGTCCGAGGTGCTGGACGCCAGGCCGGGCGCGACGGTGCTGCGCGAGGTCAGCTTCGTGGCCGAGGCCGGCCAGACCGTCGCCCTGGTGGGCCCCTCGGGCGCCGGCAAGTCGACCATCTGCAGCCTGGTCCCCCGGCTGTACGACGTCAGTGCCGGCGCCGTGCGCATCGACGGGCACGACGTGCGCGACCTGACCCTGTCGTCGCTGGGGGCCGCGGTCGGCGTCGTCTCCCAGGACCCGCACCTGTTCCATGACACGATTCGGGCGAACCTGCGCTACGCCCGGCCGGGCGCCAGCGACGCCGACGTCGAGGCCGCGTGCAGGGCCGCCCAGGTGCACGACGTGATCGCCGCCCTGCCCGACGGCTACGACACGGTCGTGGGCGAGCGCGGCTACCGCCTGTCCGGAGGCGAGAAGCAGCGGCTGGCGCTCGCCCGTGTGCTGCTGAAGGACCCCGCCGTCATCGTCCTGGACGAGGCCACGGCCCACCTTGACTCCGAGAACGAGGTGGCCGTCCAGCGGGCACTGGCCACGGCCCTGGCCGGGCGCACGTCGTTGGTGATCGCCCATCGCCTGTCCACCGTCGCGCGGGCCGACCAGATCCTGGTCGTGGCCGCAGGACGCATCGTGCAGCGGGGCACCCACGCGGAGCTGGTGGGGTCCGGGGGGCTGTACGCCGAGCTGTACCGCACCCAGTTCGCCGCCGCCTCGCGGCCGGTCGACGAGGCCACCGGCGCGGTGTGACCCGGGCGGGCCGTGTACACTCCGCGGCTCAGAGCGACGGCGCTCCGCGGACCCGCGGGCGCCGTCTTTTTTCGCCACTCACCCGGGGGGGAGGGACCACATGACGACGCGTGGGCCGGGCGCCGACGAGCGCGACGCCTGCGGCATCGGCTTCGTCGCCGACGTCGGCGGGGTCGCCTCGCGAGGCGTCGTCGACGCCGCCCTGGAGGGGCTGTGCGGGGTGCGCCACCGAGGCGCCGTGGCCGCCGACGAGCGTTCCGGCGACGGTGCCGGGCTGCTGCTGGCCCTGCCGGTGGCCCTGTTCGCGCGCGAGGCCGCGGCCCTGGGCGTCGGGGACGTGGA